>NZ_JBFAHX010000033.1:0-90082 GCF_040654435.1 Streptomyces sp. NPDC050703 | reverse complement strand
GTGGGACACGAAGACCTCCGTGTGGTGCAGTCCTAGACAGCTCCACCACACCGGAGGTCTTCGCCTTTGATCAAGACCCCCGTGTCAACAACGCTGCGGGTCAATACACCTAGGCCGGGTTGCCCGTGGAGATGTCCAGCTGGAACTCCGGCGGGTTCTTCGGGTCGATGTCCGAGCCCTCCTTGGGGGTCTGCCGCATGACGGTGTCCTCCCCGTAGGCGTTCTCGTCGATCCTTCGCGGGTCGTACTGCCAGCCCGCCGCCTGGAGGCAGGAGAGGACGGACTTCCAGTCCTTGAAGGTGAAGTCAGGAGCCTTGACCTTGGTCTCGTCGTTGTACGCGGTCTCGGGCTCGGTGCACTCCTCCTTCTCGATCCGCATGTTCCTGTTCGGTCCCTTGTGTCCCGCCACCGGCTGCTTCGACTTGTCGTCGGAGGCTTCCTTGCCGTCGTCGCCGCCGTTCAGGGAGATCGCCGTGATCAGGCCGCCGATGGCCAGGAGGGCGACGACGATCGAGCCGATGACCACCGGCAGGTTCTTCTTGCCCGAGCCGGACGGACCGGAGCCGCCCGAGGGGGACGTGGCCGTGGCGGGCTGCGGCGAGAGGTTGTACGGGGGCGGGGTGTGCGCGCCCTGCTGAGGGGCGTAGGCGTTGGCGGGCGACGGGGTCTGGTAGCCGCTCTGCTGCGGGTAGCCGTAGCCCGGCGTGGGGGCCGGTGCGGGGGTGGAGGGACCGTACGGGTTCGGCTGGTACGGCGTCTGGACCGAGCCGGCCTGATGCGGGAGCGAGGAGTCGACCGGCGGGAAGACCGCGGAGCCGACGCCCGCGCCGCTCGCCGTCGGCGCGCCGGGCACGATGCTGGGGGCCGCCGCCTGGAGGGACTGGGCGACCCGCAGGCACTCGTCGCGCATGGCCTCGGCGGTCGGGAAGCGCTCGTTCGGGTTCTTCTTCAGCGCGCGGGCGACGATCGCGTCGACGGCCGGCGGCAGCGAACGGTTGATCGAGGAGGGAGCGACCGGCTCCTCCTGGACGTGTGCGTACGCTATGGCCAGCGGCGAGTCCGCCTCGAACGGCAGCCGCCCGGTGACCAGTTGGAAGAGCATGATGCCGACCGAGTAGAGGTCGGAGCGCGCGTCGACGCCCCGCCCGAGCGCCTGCTCGGGCGAGAGGTACTGCGGGGTGCCGACGACCATGCCGGTCTGCGTCATCGACGTGACGCCGGACTGCATGGCGCGGGCGATGCCGAAGTCCATCACCTTGACGACGTTGCGCTTGGTCATCATGACGTTGCCGGGCTTGATGTCGCGGTGGACCAGGCCCATCTCGTGGCTGATCTCCAGCGCGGCGAGCACGTCGGCGGTGATCTTCAGCGCCTGGTCGGTCGGCATCGCGCCCTGCTGGCGGACCGCCGCGTCGAGCACGGAGCCCAGCGGCCGGCCCTCGACGTACTCCATGACGATGTACGGCATCGTCGTGCCGTCCAGCTCGTCCTCGCCGGTGTCGAAGACCGACACGATATTCGTATGAGTGAGCTTCGCCACCGACTGGGCCTCGCGGCGGAAGCGCTCACGGAAGGACTGTTCGCGGCCGAGTTCGGTGTGAAGTGTCTTGATCGCGACCTGGCGGTCGAGGACGGCGTCGTACGCCAGGTGCACCGAGGCCATGCCGCCCTCGCCGAGCAGATCGCGCAGTTGGTAGCGGCCACCGGCCAGCGAACGCCCCGCGTACCGCCCCTGTGCGCCGTCCTGGCTGCTCATCTCGTGCGTCCCCCATCGGCGCGGGCGCCCGGACGGCTCCGCGGCTGGTGATCGATTACCGCTATTCCAGGCCAAGTCTGCCCGAGGGCGATGTCACGTCAAGCTCGGTGCCCGTTCCGTGACCGTACGCGCAAGAAGCGTCTCGGAAGCGTTACAAGTTTGCGCATGCGCCCCCGGGAAGGCTTTGATGTCCGGTCCACCTCGGACCAGGGGGTGGTGCGAAGGCTGTAGCGTGGCCGACGGAGTACCCCGTATCGCGATGTACCCGGTACCTAGTACCACGACCAGAAACGACGGCGAGGACTGATGGCACAGACGCAGCGCGCTCAGGGCCCGTCCGACCCCGAGGCGACTGGCGGCGGTATGTCTGACGCGCCCGAGTTGTGGGGCAATGGTGGGCTCGTCGGCGACGGCCGGTACCGGCTGACGCACCGCCTCGGCCGGGGCGGCATGGCGGAGGTGTTCGCGGCCGAGGACGTACGTCTGGGACGTACGGTCGCGGTCAAACTGCTCCGCTCCGACCTCGCGGAGGACCCGGTCTCCAAGGCCCGGTTCACGCGTGAGGCGCAGTCCGTCGCCGGTCTCAACCACCACGCTGTGGTCGCCGTGTACGACTCCGGTGAAGACGTCGTCGGGCCGAGTGTCGTCCCGTACATCGTCATGGAGATCGTCGAGGGCCGGACGATCCGCGATCTGCTGATCAACGCGGAGGCGCCGGGTCCCGAGCAGGCCCTGATCATCGTGTCGGGCGTGCTCGAAGCGCTCGCCTACTCGCACCAGCACGGCATCGTGCACCGCGACATCAAGCCGGCGAACGTGATCATCACGCACACCGGTGCGGTGAAGGTGATGGACTTCGGCATCGCGCGCGCCCTGCACGGCGCGCAGTCGACGATGACGCAGACCGGCATGGTCATGGGCACGCCCCAGTACCTCTCGCCCGAGCAGGCGCTCGGCAAGGCCGTCGACCACCGTTCCGACCTGTACGCGACCGGCTGTCTGCTCTACGAACTGCTGGCCCTGCGGCCGCCGTTCACGGGCGAGACGCCGCTCTCGGTGGTGTACCAGCACGTGCAGGACCAGGCGGTCCCGCCCTCCGAGGTCTCGGACGCCGCGCCGCCCGAGCTGGACGGGCTCGTCATGCGCTCCCTGGCCAAGGACCCGGACGACCGGTTCCAGACGGCCGAGGAGATGCGCGGCCTCGTCCAGTACGCGCTCCAGATGCTGCACGAGCAGGGCAGCCACACGGGCACCTGGAACACCGGGCCCGTCGACATGCACGAGGGCGGCAGCACTCCGGCGATGGGGGTCGCGGGGGCCGGCGCCATGGCGCACCCCGACTCCGGGACCGCGCAGATCCCCGGGCCCATGCTGCGTCCGCCGGGCGGCGATGACGGCGGTTTCGACGGCTCGCACCACGGGGGCGGGGGCGGCGGTCGCGGCAAGGTGTGGATCGTCGTCGTCCTCGCGGTCATCGCGATCGCGGTGGGCGTCGCGTTCGCGCTGAGCGCGGCCGACGGCAAGGGCAAGAAGGAGACGCCGACCACTCCGACGACCAAGCAGTCGCAGGAGAAGAAGCCCAGCAAGAGCGCGGACGACGAGACGACGGACGAGGAGACGGAGCCGGAGGAGGGGTCCGGGGAGCAGACGGACTATCCGCCGCGGACGAACCAGCCGACGGGGCCGTCGCGGCCCACCGTGAATCCGACTCAGCCGACGCAGCAGCCGACTCAGCCGACTCAGCAGCCGACCGCCACCGATCCGACCGACGATCCGACCACCGAGCCCACGGACCCGCCGCCGGACACCTCCGACCCCACGGGGGGCGGGGGCGAGGACCCCGTCGGCGGTGGCGGGGGCGAGCCCCAGGAGTGAGCCCCTGGCCCGCCTTCGGCCTCCGGTCGTCGTGACCCGGCGTCCGCACTGACGCAGGGGCAGGGGCGGCACCCGGCGGGGTGCCGCTGTGCCCACCCGTGCCGCCCCAGCGGCACGGATGCCCACAGCGGCAGCGGCAGCGGCGGCGCGGCACGGATGCCCGGAGTGGCGCGGTGGCTAGCCGAGGCGTTGGAGGGGGCGGGTCCTGGCGGGGCCGAACCTGTGGATCTTGGTCACCCGCGGCTCTATCCGCAGGTACACCGGGTCGAACGGCTCGCCGTCGGCGAAGCGGGGCGGGGGGCCGAAGAGCTCCAGGGCGGCGGTGGACGGCTCGACCGCCGTGCACAGGCCGATGAGCTGGACGGTCCACCGGCCGTCGCGGGCGGAGGCGGCGTCCAGGTTGTCGGCGCCGTACGCGACGACGCCGCCGACGCACGCCTGGTGGTAGCCGTAGCCGCGGTGCATCCGAAGCAGCAGGGTGCCGTCGGCGACGACGTGCCGGGCCACCGCGAGGAAGGGCAGCGCGCGCATGCTGCTCGCCACCCGGCCGTGGTCGGTGCGGCCGAGCAGGTCGAAGGCGAGCTGTTCGTCGGTGGGCATGGCACCACCTTCACGTACGCGAAGGGCGCCTCAAAAGGGGCTCCGGCCCCCTGAGGAAGGGACGTAGGTCCCGTCAGCGCCGCTCCGCCTGGAGGCGGGCCACGTACGCCGCCGCCTGCGAGCGCCGCTCCATGCCCAGCTTCGAGAGCAGGCTGGAGACGTAGTTCTTGATGGTCTTCTCGGCGAGGTGCAGCCGCTCGCCGATGACGCGGTTGGTCAGCCCCTCGCCGATCAGGTCGAGGATCTTCCGCTCCTGGTCGGTGAGGTTCGCCAGGCGGTCGTCGCCCTTGGTGCGGTTGCCGTCGCGCAGCCGCTCCAGGACGCGGGCGGTGGCGACGGGGTCGAGGAGGGACTTTCCGGCGGCGACGTCGCGAACGGCGGTCAGGAGTTCGTTGCCGCGGATCGCCTTGAGGACGTAGCCGGACGCACCGGCCATGATCGCGTCGAAGAGCGCCTCGTCGTCGGCGAACGACGTGAGCATGAGGCACTTGATGTCCTCGTCCCGCGAACGGATCTCGCGGCACACCTCGACGCCGCTGCCGTCCGGCAGGCGTACATCGAGAACAGCCACGTCAGGACGGGTCGCGGGGATTCTGACCAGGGCGTCCGCCGCGGTGCCGGCCTCGCCGACGACCTCGATGTCCGCTTCCACGGAGAGCAGCTCATGGACTCCACGGCGCACCACTTCATGGTCGTCGAGGAGAAAAACCGTAATTTTTCCGTCTTCGCGCACGGGCCCAGTCTCACACACGATCTCTTTCGGTGCCCGGGCCCAACCCTTCCCGTTCCCGGGGTGGCCGGGATAACGTGCCGGTGTTCCGGCCCCCTGCCAGGCTGTGATCAGTGCTGTGACCAGGCAGTGTTCCCCATTCTCTGCATTTACTCGGAAATCCGAGCAGTCGGCCGGTGGCCGTTTACTTGGAAATCCAAGCAAATACGCAGGTCAGATGGGGTTTCACAGAATTGGTGAGCACTGGGTAACGTGCATTGTGCAGGGCGCTCGCCGGGGCACCTGTCACGCCTGTTCCCGGCCGAGTCGCACCCACCCCGTGCGCGGGCACGGAGCAGGCGAGCCCCACTGGCCTACCCGGTAACCCCCGGGGGCCGGACCGACGGAGGAGCACACGTGACCGTGGAGAGCACCGCCGCGCGCAAACCGCGCCGCAGCAGTACGGGCGGCAGCAAGCGCGCAGGCGCGAAGAAGGCCGCGCCGCAGAAGAGCACGGAACCCGAGCTCGTACAGCTGCTGACCCCCGAGGGCAAGCGGGTCAAGAGCGCGAAGACGGCCGAGTACGAGCCGTACGTCGCCGACATCACCGCGGAGGAGCTGCGCGGTCTGTACCGCGACATGGTCCTCACCCGCCGCTTCGACGCCGAGGCCACCGCTCTGCAGCGCCAGGGCGAGCTGGGCCTGTGGGCGTCGCTGCTCGGCCAGGAGGCGGCCCAGATCGGCTCGGGCCGGGCCACCCGCGACGACGACTACGTGTTCCCCACGTACCGCGAGCACGGCGTCGCCTGGTGCCGCGGGGTCGACCCGACGAACCTGCTCGGCATGTTCCGCGGCGTGAACAACGGCGGCTGGGACCCGAACTCCAACAACTTCCACCTGTACACGATCGTCATCGGCTCGCAGACGCTGCACGCCACGGGCTACGCCATGGGCGTCGCCAAGGACGGCGCCGACTCGGCCGTGATCGCGTACTTCGGTGACGGCGCCTCCAGCCAGGGCGACGTCGCCGAATCGTTCACCTTCTCCGCGGTCTACAACGCACCGGTCGTGTTCTTCTGCCAGAACAACCAGTGGGCGATCTCCGAGCCGACCGAGAAGCAGACCCGCGTGCCGCTCTACCAGCGTGCGCAGGGCTTCGGCTTCCCCGGCGTGCGGGTCGACGGCAACGACGTCCTCGCCGTCCTCGCGGTGACGAAGTGGGCCCTTGAGCGGGCCCGCGACGGCGAGGGCCCGGCGCTGATCGAGGCGTTCACGTACCGCATGGGCGCGCACACGACCTCCGACGACCCCAGCAAGTACCGCAGCGACGACGAGCGGGTCGCCTGGGAGGCCAAGGACCCGATCCTGCGGCTGCGGGCCTACCTGGAGTCCGAAGGTCACGCGAACGAGTCGTTCTTCGCGGAACTCGACGAGGAGAGCGAAGCGTTGGGCAAGCGAGTGCGAGAGGTGGTGCGGGCGATGCCGGACCCCGACCTGATGGCGATCTTCGAGAACGCGTACGCCGACGGGCATGCCCTCGTCGACGAGGAGCGCGCCCAGTTCGCCGCCTACCAGGCGTCGTTCGCGGACGCCCCCGCGGCCGGGGAGGTCAAGTAGCCATGGCTGTCCAGAAGCTGCCCATCGCCCGCGCGATCAACGAATCGCTCCGCACGGCGCTGGAGAACGACCCCAAGGTCCTCATCATGGGCGAGGACGTCGGCAAGCTCGGCGGCGTCTTCCGCGTGACGGACGGGCTGCAGAAGGACTTCGGCGAGGACCGGGTCATCGACACCCCGCTCGCCGAGTCCGGCATCGTCGGCACCGCCATCGGCCTCGCCCTGCGGGGATACCGCCCGGTGGTGGAGATCCAGTTCGACGGCTTCGTCTTCCCGGCGTACGACCAGATCGTCACGCAGCTCGCGAAGATGCACGCCCGCGCGCTCGGCAAGATCAAGATGCCGGTCGTCATCCGCATTCCCTACGGCGGCGGCATCGGCGCCGTAGAGCACCACAGCGAGTCGCCCGAGGCGCTGTTCGCGCACGTCGCGGGCCTGAAGGTGGTCTCTCCTTCGAACTCGGCGGACGCCTACTGGATGATGCAGCAGGCCATCCAGAGCGACGACCCGGTGATCTTCTTCGAGCCGAAGAGGCGGTACTGGGACAAGGGCGAGGTCGACAAGGAGGCGATCCCCGGCCCCCTGCACAAGGCCGTCGTCGCCCGCGAGGGCAGCGACCTCACGCTCGCCGCGTACGGCCCGATGGTGAAGGTGTGCCTGGAGGCGGCAGCGGCGGCCGAGGAGGAGGGCAAGTCCCTGGAGGTCCTCGACCTGCGCTCCATGTCGCCGATCGACTTCGACGCCGTGCAGGCGTCGGTGGAGAGGACGCGGCGGCTCGTCGTCGTCCACGAGGCGCCGGTCTTCCTCGGCACGGGCGCCGAGATCGCGGCGCGGATCACGGAGCGGTGTTTCTACCACTTGGAGGCCCCGGTGCTCCGGGTCGGCGGCTATCACGCCCCGTACCCGCCGGCGCGCCTCGAAGAGGAGTACCTGCCGGGTCTCGACCGGGTGCTCGACGCCGTCGACCGCTCGCTGGCGTACTGAGGGAGAGGGTCGTGACGACGATGACAGACACCGCTCTTGCAGAGTTCAAGATGCCGGACGTGGGCGAGGGGCTCACCGAGGCGGAGATCCTCAAGTGGTACGTGGCGCCCGGCGACACCGTCACCGACGGCCAGGTCGTGTGCGAGGTCGAGACGGCGAAGGCGGCCGTCGAGCTGCCCATCCCGTTCAACGGCGTGGTGCGTGAGCTGCGCTTCCCCGAGGGCACGACGGTCGACGTCGGCCAGGTGATCATCGCGGTGGACGTGTCGGGCGGTGCGGACGCCCCGGCATCCGCAGCTCCGGCCCCCGCGGCGGCGCCCGCCCCCGGGACTGCCGCGGAGACCGCCGACCCGGCCCGGGCAAGCGCCCCCGCGCAGGCCACCGCGCCCGCGGAGGAGGCCGCCCCCGAGGGACGGCAGCCCGTGCTCGTGGGGTACGGGGTGGCCGCGTCCTCCACCAAGCGCAGGGCCCGCAAGGCCGGCGCGACCGGTGTCAACGGCACGGCCGATGCCGCGCCCGCCGCCCCCGTGGCGGAGCCCGCGCCCGCGCCGCGACCTGCCGCCGGGCCCGGCCTGAACGGCCACGCCACGCGTCCGCTCGCCAAGCCCCCGGTGCGCAAGCTCGCCAAGGACCTCGGCGTCGACCTCGCGACGGTCACGCCGTCCGGGCCGGACGGGATCATCACCCGGGAGGACGTCCACGCGGCGGCCGCCCCGGCGCGGCCCGAGGCCCCGGCCCCGCAGGCCGCACCCGCCGCCCAGGACGCCCCCGAGCGGGCCGCGTCCGCCCAGGCGCCGGCCCCCGCGGTCAGCCCGGACGCCCGTGAGACCCGTATCCCGGTCAAGGGCGTGCGCAAGGCCACCGCGCAGGCGATGGTCGGTTCGGCCTTCAGCGCCCCGCACGTGACGGAGTTCGTGACCGTCGACGTGACGCGGACGATGAAGCTGGTCGAGGAGATCAAGCGGGACCCCGGGGAGTACGGGTTCGAGGGGCTGCGGGTCAATCCGCTGCTGCTGATCTCCAAGGCCCTGCTGGTGGCGATCAGGCGGAACCCCGGGGTGAACGCCGCCTGGGACGAGGTCAACCAGGAGATCGTCCAGAAGCACTACGTGAATCTGGGCATCGCCGCGGCCACCCCGCGCGGACTGATCGTGCCGAACATCAAGGACGCGCACGCCAAGACCCTGCCGGAGCTGGCCGAGTCCCTGGGCGAGCTGGTCACCACGGCCCGCGCGGGCAAGACGTCGCCCGGCGCCATGCAGGGCGGCACGGTCACGATCACGAACGTCGGCGTCTTCGGCGTCGACACGGGCACGCCGATCCTGAACCCCGGCGAGTCCGCGATCCTCGCGGTCGGCTCGATCAAGCTCCAGCCCTGGGTCCACAAGGGCAAGGTCAAGCCGCGCCAGGTGACCACCCTCGCGCTCTCCTTCGACCACCGCCTGGTGGACGGGGAGCTCGGTTCCAAGGTGCTCGCCGACGTGGCGGCCGTCCTTGAGCAGCCGAAGCGGCTCATGACCTGGGCGTAGGCGAGAGAAGAAGAGGGCCCCGCCGCGTTGTCCGCGGCGGGGCCCTCTTCGCTGTGGGTGCTCTGAGCGAGCGTCACGCCACCTTGAAGCCGTAGTCGAGCAGCTTCTTCGCGTCCGAGGTGCGGGCGCTCACGGAGGAGGAGGTCAGGACCGTGCCGACGACCGTCTTGCCGTTGCGGGTCGCGGCGAAGACGAGGCAGTACTTCGCCTCGGGGCCGGAGCCCGTCTTCACACCGATGGCGCCGCGGTAGGAGCCGAGGAGGTTGTTGGTGTTGTCCCACGACATGTAGCGGTAGCCGCCGGACTTCGTGGTGACCTTCTGCTTCGTGGACTTCGTCTTCACGATCGTGCGGAACGTGGAGTACTTCATCGCGCTGCTCGCGAGCTTCGTCAGGTCGCGCGGCGTCGAGTAGTTCGCGCCGTGGCCGATGCCGTCGAACGAGTCGAAGTGCGTGTTCTTCAGGTTCAGGTTCTTGGCCGTGGTGTTCATCTGGCCGATGAAGCTCTTCACGCGGGCCTTGCGCGTCGAGCCCTTGCCGAACTTGTCGGCGAGCGCGTACGCGGCGTCACAGCCCGAGGGCAGCATCAGCCCGTAGAGGAGCTGGCGGACGGTGACCTTGTCGCCGACGATCAGACGGGCCGACGAGGCGTAGTTGTTGTCGACGATGTAGTCGCCGTACGCCTTCTGGACCGTGACCTTGGAGTCCAGGTTCAGGTTCGGCTGGCCGAGCACCACGCGCGCCGTCATGATCTTCGTCGTGGAGCCGGTGGAACGGCGGGTGTCGGCGGACTTGGTGAACAGGGTCTTGCCGTTGCCGTTGTTCATCGCGAAGCCGCCCTTGGCGACGATCGACGGCTTCGGCGGTGCGGCCGCGTGGGCCGGAGTGGTGAGGGCGCCGCCGGCCAGTATCGCGCTCGCGGTGATGGTGACGGCTGATGCGCGACGTACGCCCTTGATGCCGGTTTTCAAGTTCTTCGCTCCAAATGCCCCTGGGCTGCGGCCGCATGAGGGGGCCGCTCACCTCTAAGACGAGTGAGAGGGCGTAATGGATGTACGGAAAACACCGGCAGTTGCCGCGGGAACGACGTGCCCCCGCACGCGCCGCGGGAGCCCCGGACGGATGTACCGCGCCGCCCCGGGCGCACGCGCCGGGCCGCCGTCGGATTCCGCCATGTGGACCTCCGCTTCCTGTGTATACGGAATGTATCTATGCTGTGTGCATGCCAGCCGCCACCGCCGCCACCACCGTCAAGCAGCCACCCGCCGCCGAGCGCGTCTACGCCCACGTCAAGCAGGCCGTGCTCGAACGCCGCTACGAGGGCGGCACGCTCCTCACCGAGGGCGAGCTGGCCGAGGCCGTGGGCGTCTCCCGCACCCCGGTGCGCGAGGCGCTCCTGAAGCTGGAGGTGGAGGGGCTGCTGCGGCTCTACCCCAAGAAGGGCGCCCTCGTCCTGCCCGTCTCCGCCCAGGAGATCGCGGACGTCGTCGAGACCCGGCTGCTGGTGGAGAAGCACTCGGTGCGCAAGGCCGTGCCCGCGCCCGCCCCCCTCCTCGCCCGCCTGCGGGAACTCCTCGACCAGCAGCGGGTGCAGGCAGCCGCCGGGGACTTCGCCGCCGCGGCCGTCACCGACCGCTGCTTCCACGCGGAGATCGTGCGCAGCGGCGGCAACGAGATCCTCTCCCGGCTCTACGACCAGCTGCGCGACCGGCAGCTGAGGATGGGCGTCGCCGTGATGCACTCGCACCCCGACCGGATCGCCAAGACGCTCGCGGAGCACGAGGAGATCCTCGCCGCCCTGGTGGCGGGCGACGCCGACGCGGCGGTCGCGGTCGTCACGCGGCACGTCGGCTGGTTCCAGAACCTGGCGCGGGGCGAGGTCCGATGAGCGCGAAGTCCTTGCCCGTCCCGCAGCCCGGCGATCCTTCCCCCAGCTCCGGAGGGACCGGGAGAGACCCCGTGGGCGGCAGGAAGGCCGTCCTCGTCTGGTCGATCGGCGTCGCCGTCTACTTCGTCGCCGTCATCTTCCGGACCTCGCTCGGCGTCGCCGGGCTCGACGCCGCCGACCGCTTCCACGTCAACGCCTCGGCCCTGTCGACCTTCTCCATCCTCCAGCTCCTCGTCTACGCGGGCATGCAGATACCCGTCGGCCTGATGGTCGACCGGCTCGGCACCAAGAAGGTGCTGACCATCGGCGTGGTGCTGTTCACCGTGGGACAGCTCGGCTTCGCGTTCTCGCCCTCGTACGGGATGGCGCTGGCCTCGCGCGCCCTGCTCGGCTGCGGTGACGCGCTGACCTTCATCAGCGTGCTGCGGCTCGGCACCCGCTGGTTCCCCGCCCGGCGCGGGCCGCTGGTCGCTCAGCTGGCGGGCCTCGTCGGCATGGCGGGCAACCTCGTGTCGACGCTGGTCCTCGCCAGGATGCTGCACTCCCTCGGCTGGACCACGGCCTTCGCGGGCAGCGCGCTCTGCGGCGTCGTCGTCCTCGTCCTGACGGTGCTCTTCCTGAAGGACCACCCCGAGGGCCACGCGCCGGAGCCGGTGACCCACACCGGGGGCGCCTACGTCCGCCGCCAGATAGCCCTGTCGTGGCGCGAGCCCGGCACCCGGCTCGGCCTCTGGGTGCACTTCACCACGCAGTTCCCCGCGATGGTCTTCCTGCTGCTCTGGGGCCTGCCGTTCCTCGTCGAGGCGCAGGGCCTCTCCCGGGCGACCGCCGGCGAACTGCTGACCCTCGTCGTCCTGTCCAACATGGTCATCGGCCTCGTCTACGGGCAGATCGTCGCCCGGCACCACGCGGCGCGGCTCCCGCTGGCGCTCGGCACCATCGCGGCCACGGCGGCCGTCTGGGCGGCCACGCTGGTCTACCCGGGGGACCACGCCCCGATGTGGCTCCTCATCGTGCTCTGCACCGTGCTGGGCGCCTGCGGGCCCGCGTCGATGATCGGCTTCGACTTCGCGCGGCCCGCGAATCCGCCGGAGCGGCAGGGCACGGCCTCCGGCATCACCAACATGGGCGGCTTCATCGCCTCCATGACGACGCTGCTCGCGATCGGCGTGCTGCTCGACGCCACCGGGGACGACTATCGCGTGGCGTTCTCCGCGGTGTTCGTCCTTGAGGCGGTGGGGCTGAGCCAGATCCTGCGGCTCCGGCGACGGGCCGACCGCCGGGAGCGGGAACAGCTGGTGGCCAGCCGCGTGGAGGCCGTGCACGTACCGGCGTGAGGCGCCGGGCGCGGGGACGCCGGGGCCGAGGGGCTACGGCGTCACCGCGAAGTTGCGCAGGATCGCCTCCGCGAGCTCCTGGTCGCCCTCGGCCTTGACCTGGTCGGCCACGGCCGCGTACGTCACGCGTCCGCAGGCGAGTCTGAAGTAGGTCTCCCAGTCGAGACCGATGGTGACCAGCGGGCCGAGCGAGGGCGCGTTGTCCACCGTGCCCTTGCCGTCGGCGTCCACGCGGACCGTGCGCAGGAACTCGACGGGGCCGCTCACGTCGAAGACCACCGCCGAGTTCGCGGGGGCGCCCGCCAGCTTGGCGACGACCTTCGGGAGGCCCTGGAGGAAGAGGTCGCGGGCGACGTAGGCACCGGGGGAGTCGAGGTTGCCCGGCCGGCGCAGCGCGGTCCGCAGGTCCTGCTCGTGCACCCACACGTCGAACGCCCGCAACCGCATGGCCAGTTCGAGGGTCTGCTCGGAGCCGAGGGGGCCGCGGATCTTCGTCGAGGGGTCCCGCGACTCGTTCCGCAGCTGCCGCGAGCGGCGGATGATCGTGTACTCCAGCTCGGAGGTCATCTCCGGCGCGGTGTGGTGGCGCCGCACGTCCACCTGCATCTCCATGTACCGCTGACCCTCGGTCTTCACGTGGTACAGGTCGCGGGGGAGGGTGTGGATGGGGCGCGGGTCGCCCAGCATCTCGCAGTCCAGACCTATGACGTGGGAGACGATGTCCCGCACCGACCAGCCCGGGCAGGGCGTCGCCCGGTTCCACTCCCCCTCGGCGAGCGGCGACACCAGCTGGGATATCGCCTCCACGGAGTGGGTCCAGGCTTCGGCGTAGTTTTGCAGGCTGGGATGGAGACTCACGGGACCCCTCGGCGGTCGTACGCGGGCGGTGGGTGGCTGAGTGGCGTCGTGGGGGTCCGGGGGTTCCCCCGGAAAATCACAGTACGCTGCCCACAGGCACCCCGGCAGTGCTTTCGTGTGACGATCGTAGGCTGTGCTTGACGGTGATGACGGATCCCGAACGGCAGGACGGTGGTACTGTGCGCGCCTCTCTCATCCAGATCGCCGTAGACGAGGGCGAACCGGTCAATTCCCGCCGCGCGCGGGTCTCTTCGCTGGTGCGCGAGGTCGCGGCGAGGGAGCGTCCGGATCTCGTGGTGCTCCCCGAGCTGTGGACCACCGGTGCCTTCGCCTACGAGTCCTTCACGGCCGAGGCCGAGCCCCTCGAAGGGCCCACGTACGAGGCCATGGCGAAGGCGGCGGGCGACGCGGGCGTGTGGCTGCACGCCGGGTCGATCCCCGAGCGCGACCCGGAGGGCCCCCTCTACAACACGTCCCTGGTCTTCTCCCCCACCGGTGAGCCGGCCGCCGCGTACCGGAAGATCCACCGCTTCGGTTTCGACAAGGGCGAGGCGGTGCTGATGGGCGCGGGCTCCGAGCTGGCGACGGTACGGACGCCGGCCGCGACGCTCGGCCTCGCGACCTGCTACGACCTGCGCTTCCCCGAGCTGTTCCGGGGGCTCGTGGACGCGGGCGCCGAGATGTTCGTCGTACCGGCGGGCTGGCCCGCGCGGCGGCGCGAGCACTGGACGCTGCTGGCCAGGGCGCGGGCGGTCGAGGACCAGGTGTACGTCCTGGCGTGCGGCACCGGCGGCACGCACGCGGGCGTGGACCAGGCCGGGCACAGCGTCGTGGTGGACCCGTGGGGCGAGGTGCTCGCGGAGGCGGGCGACGGCGAGGAGGTCCTGACCGTGGACCTGGACCCCGCCAGGGTCGCCGCCACCCGGGAGCAGTTCCCCGCCCTGAAGGACCGCGTCCTCGGGACACCGGCGCCCCGCCGCTGAGCCGCCCCGCCGGGGCGGGTCAGTAGCCCCTGCGCTCCTGGTCGGGGTCGACGACCGTGGTCTGCGCGACCGGTGGCACGACCGCGCGCCTGCGCCGCGCGATGCTGGTGAACGCGGCGACGCCGATGATCCCGACCGCCATCATGACCAGACCGGCGACGGTGACGTTGAAGCCCTCCATCTTCCAGTCGGTCGCGAACGTGAGAATGGCGCCCACGGCGATGAGAATGATGCATCCGCCCAGGCCCATATGGACCGCCTCCCTGTGTCGTGGCTGCGCCGACCGTGTACCCGGCTGCGCCACCTCCACACGGAAAGCGGAGCCCCGGCCGTCGGACAACGGCCGGGACTCCGCCGGGAACAGACGCCGCGTCAGGGCTGTGGCAGCCCGTGGCGGCCCGGCTCTCAGCCCTCCAGGAACGCCACGAGGGCGTTGGCGAGCAGGTACGGGTCGTCCGCGCCGCACAGCTCGCGCACGCTGTGCATGGAGAGGATGGCCACGCCGATGTCGACGGTCTTGATGCCGTGCCGGGCCGCCGTGATGGGGCCGATCGTCGTGCCGCAGGGCATGGCGTTGTTCGAGACGAACGACTGGAACGGCACGCCCGCCTTCTCGCACGCGGCGGCGAACACCGAGCGCCCGGCGCCGTCCGTGGCGTAGCGGTTGTTGACGTTGACCTTGAGGATCGGGCCGCCGTTGGCGCGCGGGTGGTGCGTGGGGTCGTGCCGCTCGGCGTAGTTGGGGTGCACGGCGTGTCCGGTGTCGGAGGAGAGGCAGACGGTCCCGGCGAAGGCCCGCGCCCGGTCCTCGTAGCTGCCGCCGCGCGCGAACACGGACCGCTCAAGGACGCCGCCCAGCAGCGGGCCGTCGGCGCCGGTGTCGGACTGCGAGCCGTTCTCCTCGTGGTCGAAGGCGGCGAGCACGGGGATGTACGGCAGCTCCTCGCGGCCCGCGACGGCGGCGAGGGCGGCCGTCGCGGCGTGCACGGACAGGAGGTTGTCCATGCGGGGGCCGGCGACGAGCTCGCGGTCACGGCCGAGGAAGGCGGGCGGCTCGACGGAGTACGTCATGAGGTCCCAGCCCGTGACGTCGCCCTCGCCGAGGCCGCTCTCCTCCTCCAGGAAGCGGATGAGGTCGCCCTCGTGGACGTCGTCGCCGAGGCCCCAGACGGGCTGCATGTGCCGCTGCTTGTCGAGCTTGAGGCCGTCGGTGTGGACGGAGCGGTCCATGTGGATGGCGAGCTGGGGGACGCGCAGCAGCGGCCGGTCGATGTCCACGAGCCGCGTGGTGCCGTCGCGCAGCGAGAGGCGCCCGGCGAGGCCGAGGTCCCTGTCCAGCCAGGAGTTGAGCAGCGGCCCGCCGTAGATCTCCACGGCGACCTGGCGCCAGCCGTGGCCGCCCGCGTCGGGCTGCGGCTTCACGCGGAGGTTGGGGGAGTCGGTGTGGGCGCCGACGATGCGGAACGGCGTGTGGGCCGTGACGCCCTCGGGGACGTACCAGGCGACGATGGCGCCACCGCGGAGCACGTACTTGCCGCCGGTCGAGCCGTCCCAGGCCTCGGTCTCCTCGACCTGCCGGAAACCGGCCTTCTCCAGACGCTCGGCGGCGCTGGCCACCGCGTGGTACGGCGTGGGGCTCGCGGCGAGGAAGGTCATGAGGTCTTCGGTGTGGCCGCGGTCGAAGGGGCCGGAGGGTGTACGCATGGCTGCCAGCCTAATGGGGGCAACGGCCGGGCGGCGGGGGGCTCAGAGGCGGTCGATCTCGGTGAGGTCGATGTCGATGGTGAACGGCACCGCGACCTTCAGCCGGTCGTGGTGGATGCCCGTGGGCGCGTAGGCGCCGGTGTGCGGGTCGAGTTCGAAGGTGTGGACGGCGGGCCGCTTGTTCTCGTCCATCCTGACCAGCCAGTAGTGCCGGATTCCGGCGGTCGCGTACTTGCGGGGCTTGGTGTCCTGGTCGCGCTCCTCGGAGTCGGGCGAGACGACCTCCACGGCGAGCAGGACGTCTTCCGCGCGGTAGCGCGTCTGTGTCTGGTCGGCGTCGGCCTCCGCGGTCACGACCACGAGATCCGGCTCGGGCGCCTGCCTGCGGCCGAGGACGACGGCCATCTCGCGGCGGACCCGCAGGTGCTCGGGGACGGTGGCGCGCACCCCGTTCACCAAGAGGTCCATCGCCAGCGTGTGGAACTTGCGCTGCGGACTCACGAAGATCAGGCTCCCGTCGATCAGCTCTGTGTGCGGCGGGAGGTCGAGGCTGAAGAATTCGTCCGTCGTGTAGCCGTCCTGGGGCGGCACCGGCCACGCCGAGCCGTCGGGCTGGAGTGCGTGCAGCGCTTCGGCGCGGGCTTCGGCGGTCATGGTTCCTCCCATGGACGGGATTCTCGGCCGTTGGTTCAGCCTACCCAGCGCATACGGCGATGCCGCCACCCGAAATGATCAGGTGACGGCATCGCGCTGACGTGCGAGAGGAATCCGGTCGAACCAGGTCGAACTAGAACGCCGCCTCGTCCAGCTCCATGAGGCCCAGCTCCACACCCTCGGCGAGCTTGCGCTCACCGGCGACGCCCGGCAGGACGTTCGCGGCGAAGAACTTGGCCGCGGCGATCTTGCCCTCGTAGAAGGGCTTGTCCTTCGCGGAGGCCGTCTCCAGCTTCTCGGCCGCGACGGCGGCGCCGCGCAGCAGCAGGTAGCCGACGACGACGTCGCCCGAGGCCATCAGCAGGCGCGTGGTGTTCAGGCCCACCTTGTAGATGGACTTCACGTCCTGTTCGGTGGCCGCGAGGTCGGTCAGCATGACGCCGACGATGGCCTCCAGCTCGACGGCGGCCTTGGCCAGCTCCTCGCGGGCGCCGGCCAGCGTCTCGCCGCCGGTGCCGACCGCGAGGAACTTCTTGATCTCCTCGGCCAGGCCGTTGAGGGCCGCGCCCTGGTTGCGGACGATCTTCCGGAAGAAGAAGTCCTGGCCCTGGATCGCGGTGGTGCCCTCGTAGAGGGTGTCGATCTTGGCGTCCCGGATGTACTGCTCGATCGGGTACTCCTGGAGGTACCCGGAGCCGCCGAACGTCTGGAGCGACTGCGCCAGCTGCTCGTATGACTTCTCCGAGCCGTAGCCCTTGACGATCGGCAGGAGCAGGTCGTTCAGGGCGTGCAGCGCCGAGGCGTCCTCGCCCGCGGCCTCCTTGACCTGGATCTCGTCCTGGACGGCCGCGGTGTGGAGCACCAGGGCGCGCATGCCCTCCGCGTACGCCTTCTGCGTCATGAGGGCGCGGCGCACGTCCGGGTGGTGCGTGATCGTCACCTTGGGCGCGGTCTTGTCCATGAACTGCGCGAGGTCGGGGCCCTGCACGCGCTCCTTGGCGTACTCCAGGGCGTTGAGGTAGCCCGTGGAGAGCGTGGCGATGGCCTTCGTGCCGACCATCATGCGGGCGAACTCGATGATGCGGAACATCTGGCGGATGCCGTCGTGCTTGTCGCCGATCAGCCAGCCCTTGGCCGGGTGCCGGTCGCCGAACGTCATCTCGCAGGTGTTGGACGCCTTGAGGCCCATCTTGTGCTCGACGTTGGTGGCGTACACGCCGTTGCGCTCGCCCAGCTCGCCGGTCTCCCAGTCGAACTCGTACTTCGGCACGAGGAAGAGCGAGAGGCCCTTGGTGCCGGGTCCGTGGCCCTCGGGGCGGGCGAGGACGTAGTGGAGGATGTTCTCCGACATGTCGTGCTCGCCGGACGTGATGAAGCGCTTCACGCCCTCGATGTGCCAGGAGCCGTCCGCCTGCTGCACGGCCTTCGTGCGGCCGGCGCCGACGTCCGAGCCGGCGTCCGGCTCGGTGAGGACCATCGTCGAGCCCCACTGCTTCTCGACGGCGATGGAGGCGGCCTTCTTCTGCGCCTCGTTGCCCTCCTCGAAGAGGATGCCGGCGAAGGCGGGGCCCGAGGAGTACATCCACACGGCCGGGTTGGCGCCGAGCAGCAGCTCCGCGTAGGCCCAGATCAGGGAGCGCGGGGACGTCGTGCCGCCGATCTCCTCGGGCAGGCCGAGGCGCCAGTACTCCGAGTCCATGAAGGCCTGGTAGCTCTTTTTGAAGGAGGCCGGGACGGGCGCGGTGTTGGTCTCCGGGTCGAAGACGGGCGGGTTGCGGTCGGCGTCGGTGAAGGACTCGGCCAGCTCGTTCTCGGCGAGGCGGCGCAGCTCGTCGAGGATGCTCTTGGCGGTGTCGACGTCCATCTCCGCGAACGGGCCGGTGCCGTACAGCTGATCGCGGCCGAGCACCTCGAAGAGGTTGAACTCGATGTCGCGGAGATTCGACTTGTAGTGGCCCATGGCGAAGGCTCCGTAAGCAGGAAAGGGGTGAATACCAGCAAGTAGCTACGATGATGCTACCCACCGGTAATAAGGCGCAACCCCTAACCGCCCATCTGTGACTCAGTAGGCTTCGCCCCATGTACGGCTACGACCAGAATCCCGGCGCCCAGCAGCAGTACGCCCCGCCGGGCGCGCAGCCGCCGCCGCAGCAGCAGGGCATGCCCGGCGGTGGCTACGGCCAGCAGCCTCCGCTCTACCCCGAGCCCTCGCCGCCCTCCCTCGCGGACGCGGTGCGCGCCTTCACCACGGGCTCCATGTCCGCCGAGGACTTCCAGCAGGCCTTCGCCACGTCGAAGGTCTACTGCCCGCGCGGTGACAACCCGGGCTTCCTCGCGCTGCACAACACCCAGCAGCCGGTGATCCCGATGTTCACCTCCCTCAAGGAGCTGCGGAGGTACGCGGGCAAGGACTCCAAGTACTTCGTGATCACCGGCGCGGAGGTCATCGACCTGCTGCCGACGGGGTACGGCTTCGTCCTCGACATGGAGGGCGAGCACCGCATGGTCTTCGACGCGAAGGCCGTGGAGCAGATGGTCGACTTCGCGATGCGCCGCATGTACGGCTGAGGGTCCGTCCCGGCCGCGGGTCCGCCGTGGCTCGTCGCGCGGTTCCCCGCGTCCTTGGGGGCGCTCCTCGTGTCGTGGATCGTTTCCGGCCGCCCCGGAGCCCGGAGGGAATTCCCTCCGGGCTCCGTTCGTTCTGAGTGGCAGAAAGTTCTACGTTCAACTAAAGTGTGATCACGAGGAGGTACCGACCATGCCTGCAGTGACCGTCGAGAACCCGCTGACCCTGCCCCGAGTGGTGGCACCCGCCGAGGCGAAGGCGCGGCCCGTGCTCACCGTGACCACGGCGCCGAGCGGCTTCGAGGGCGAGGGCTTCCCGGTGCGCCGGGCCTTCGCGGGAATCAACTACAAGCACCTCGACC
Source organism: Streptomyces sp. NPDC050703 (assembly GCF_040654435.1). Lineage (NCBI taxonomy): Bacteria > Bacillati > Actinomycetota > Actinomycetes > Kitasatosporales > Streptomycetaceae > Streptomyces > Streptomyces sp. NPDC050703. The sequence goes on along the minus strand of NZ_JBFAHX010000033.1, from coordinate 70,663 downwards.
CGTTCATCATGATGGACCAGATGGGAGAGGTGGAATACGAGGCCGGCGAGCCGAAAGGCACGCCCTGGCACCCCCACCGCGGCTTCGAGACGGTCACGTACCTGATCGACGGCAGCTTCATCCACCAGGACTCCAACGGTGGCGGCGGGACGATCAAGAACGGCGACACGCAGTGGATGACGGCGGGCTCGGGCCTGCTGCACATCGAGGCGCCGCCGGAGTCCCTCGTCATGTCCGGCGGCCTCTTCCACGGCCTCCAGCTGTGGGTGAACCTGCCCGCCAAGGACAAGATGATGAACCCCCGCTACCAGGACATCCGCGGCGGCCAGGTCCAGCTCCTCTCCACCCCCGACGGCGGCGCGCTGCTCCGCGTCATCGCCGGTGAGCTCGACGGCCACCAGGGCCCCGGCATCACGCACACGCCGATCACGATGATCCACGCGACCGTGCGCCCCGGCGCCGAGGTCACGCTGCCCTGGCGCGAGGACTTCAACGGCCTGGCGTACGTGCTCGCCGGACGCGGCACCGTCGGAGCCGAGCGCCGCCCCGTGCGGCTGGGGCAGACCGCGGTCTTCGGCGCCGGGTCCTCGCTGACCGTCCGCGCGGACGAGAAGCAGGACGGGAACGCCCCCGACCTGGAGGTCGTGCTGCTCGGCGGGCAGCCGATCCGGGAGCCCATGGCGCACTACGGCCCGTTCGTGATGAACACCCGGGCCGAGCTCCAGCAGGCCTTCGAGGACTTCCAGAAGGGCCTGCTCGGGACCGTGCCCGCGGTCCACGGCATGTAGCGGTACGCGGGGGCCGGCGTGCGGCCGTACGCGGCTCGCGGCCATGTAGCGGTACATGACGTGCGCGGCCCCCGGCGGCGTGCTCGGGTGGGAGGGTGCACACCCTCCTCCCCGAGCCCGCCCGCAGGATCGCCGCGTGGTGCGTGGTCGTCCTGCTCGTCGTCGGCGTGGCCGCCGTCGGCGTCTGGCTCTGCGTCCACCTGCGCACCGCCGTGACGCCGGTCCTGCTCGCACTCCTGGGCACCGCACTGCTCGGGCCGCTCTACCGCCGCCTGCTCGCGATGAAGGTGCAGCGCTCGCTCGCCGCCGGCCTCACCTGCGCGGCCGTCGTCGCCGTCGTCGGCGGCGTCACGTACATCGTGGTCACGGCCCTGATCGACACGGGCGACCAGATCATCGCGTCCCTGAAGACCGCGGCGACCGACCTCTCGAAGCACTTCGGGGCCGCGGGCACCTCGCTCGACGACATGGCGTCCAACGCCAGGGAACTGCTCGGCAAGTTCGGCGGCACCGCGGCGTCGGGCGTGCTCAGCGGGCTGAGCGTGGTCGGCGAGGTGACCGCCATGGCCGTGCTCGCCCTGCTCCTCGTCTTCTTCTTCCTGCGCGACTCCGGCCGCGCGGTGGCCGCCATGCGCTCGTTCTCGCCCGGCGGCTCCGCCGACGCGGTCGAGGCCATGGCGCGGCGGGCCTTCGGCGCCATCGAGGGCTTCATGCGGGGCACGACGATCATCGCGTTCATCGACGCGCTCTGCATCACCGTCGGCCTGCTGATCCTCCAGGTGCCCGGGGCGATCGGCCTCGGGGCGCTCGTCTTCGTGGGCGCCTACATCCCGTACCTCGGGGCCTTCCTCTCCGGCGCCATCGCCGTCCTCGTCGCCCTCGCCGACCGCGGCTTCGTCATCGCCCTGTGGGCCCTCGGCGTCGTCCTCGCCGTCCAGGTCCTGGAGGGCCACATCCTCCAGCCGGTCATCCAGAGCCGTACGGTGCAGATGCACCCGGCGGTGGTGATGCTGGCGATCACCGCGGGGGCGTCCGTGGCGGGCATCATCGGGATGCTGCTCGCGGTGCCGCTGACCGCGGCGGCCTTCGGCGTCCTGGCCGAGCTGCGCGCCCGCTACTCCGCGGGGACGACGGGGCCGTCCGGCGCCTCACCGGGGCCGCCCGGGACCTCGCCCGGTTCGTCGGGCGCAGGGGAGCCCGCGTCCTCGTAGAGCTCGAACCAGATGCTCTTGCCCTCGCCGCGCGGGTCCACGCCCCACGCACCGGCCAGCAGCTCCATCAGGACCAGGCCGCGCCCGGAGGAGGCCAGCTCGCCGGGGCGCCGCTTGTGCGGCAGGTCGTCGCTGCCGTCCGCCACCTCGGCCCGCAGTCTGCGCCTGCCGGGCTCGCCGCTGACCTGGGCGACCAGGAGGGCGTCGCCGTCGGTGTGCACCAGGACGTTGGTGAGCATCTCCGAGACCATCAGGACCGCCGAGTCGACCTGGTCCTCGTCCGCCCAGTCGTGCAGCAGCTCCCGCAGGTGGCGGCGGGCGCCCCCGATGCGCTCGGGCTCCGCCTGCGCGATGGTCAGGACGGTCCGCCGGGCATCCACGTGCTGCTCGGGCCGGCTCGTACGGCTCAGGAGCAGGACCGCTATGTCGTCCTCGCGGCGGTCCGCGAGCGGCCCCGTCGTGTGGTGCGACGAGGGGCCGTGCACGGCCTGCACGAGCCGGTCGGCGAGGAGCTCCAGGTTGTCCTGCTCGTCGTCGTCACCGGGGTACTCCTCCAGGGCCGACCTGATCCGCGCCCAGCCGCTCTCCAGGTCGTGGCCGCCGGTCTCGATGAGGCCGTCGGTGCAGATCAGCATGGTCTGGCCGGGTTCGAGGACCAGACGGGTGGTGGGGTAGTCCGCGTCCGGGTCGATGCCGAGGGGCAGACCGCCCGCGACGGGCCGCTGCAGGACCGTCCCGTCGGCCATCCGTATCGCCGGCTCCGGATGGCCCGCCCGCGCGATCTCCAGGACGCCGGTCGCCGGGTCGGCCTCGACGTACAGGCACGTCGCGAAGCGCGGGTCGTACTCCGTCGCCTCGTCGGTGCCCGAACCGCTCGACCCGTAGGTGGCGGACTCCGTGATCCCCGAGAGGAAGCGGGTCGCGCGCGAGAGCACCGCGTCCGGCCTGTGCCCCTCGGACGCGTACGCGCGCAGGGCGATGCGGAGCTGCCCCATCAGGCCCGCCGCGCGCACGTCGTGCCCCTGGACGTCGCCGATGGCGAAGGCGATGCGTCCGCTGGGCAGCGGGATCATGTCGTACCAGTCGCCGCCGACCTGGAGGCCGCCGCCGGTCGGCACATAGCGGGCGGCGACGCTCATGCCGTCGATCTTCGGGCCCAGCATCGGCAGCATCGAGCGCTGGAGGCCGTCCGTCAGCTCCCGCTCGGAGTCCGCGACACCGGCCCGCGACAGCGCCTGCGCCAGCATCCGCGCGACCGTCGTCAGGACCGAGCGCTCGTCGGGCGTGAACGTCACGGGGTACGTGAAGGCCGCCATCCACGCGCCCATCGTGCGGCCCGCCACCGTCAGCGGCAGGAACGCCCACGACTGCCGCTCGAAGCGCCGCGCCAGCGGCCAGGCCGCCGGGTAGCGGCGGCGGTAGTCCTCCGGCGACGAGAGATAGACGGCACGGCCGGTGCGGACCACCTCGGCCGCCGGGTAGTCGGTGTCCAGCTGCATCGCCGAGAAGGGGCCCTCGTCGCCCGGCTCATGGCCGTGGTGCCCGATGATCGTCAGCCGGTCGCCCGCCACGCCGAAGACCGCGAGCCCGTCCGGCGAGAAGCCCGGCATGGAGAGCCCCGCGGCGACCCGCAGGACCTCCTCCGTGGAGCGCGCCTCGGCGAGCGCGCGACCCGCGTCGAGCAGGAACGCCTCGCGGGAGCGGCGCCAGTCGCCGGTGACCGGGGTGCGGGCCGCCGCGCCCGGCGGCGGCTCCGTGACCTCCTGCAGGGTGCCGATCAGCTCGTACGCCTCGGAGGAGCCGTGCGTCACCGGCTTGGAGCGGCTGCGTACGGTGCGCAGGACCCGCCGCCCCGTCTCGTCCATGATCCGCAGCCGGGCCTCGGCGAGGGTGCCCTCGGCGACGGCGAGCTGGACGATTCCGTAGATCTCGTTCCAGTCGACCGGGTGGAAGCGGGAGCGCACGCCCGCCTCCGAGAGCGTCTGGGCGCGCTCGGGCAGCCCGAGGAGCCTGGCGGCCTCGGCGTCGAGGGTGACGGTCCCCGAGGCGTTGTCCCAGCGCCACAGTCCGGTGGCGATCGCGGCGAGTACGTCCCGTACGGGAGGCAGGGATTCGTCCCCCACCTGCGCGAGGGGATCGTCGGTGCGCATTGACCCACTTTAGGAAGATGTACGCGCCCACCGCCACCGAGCCCCGGCCCGCGGGGGCCGCGGAAGTGGCCCGCGGGGCCCCCGGGGCGCTCGTCGGAGTGGCCCGGCGGCGGATATCCGGAAAGCGATCTTCGCCCGGACGGTAGCCTGGGGAGCGTCTGCTCTCTCCCCTATTCGCGAAGACTGGATGAACGACGATGCATCGGTACAGGTCCCACACCTGCGGCGAGCTCCGCGCCTCTGACGTCGGCACCGACGTCCGGCTGAGCGGCTGGCTGCACAATCGCCGAGACCTGGGCGGCATTCTCTTCATCGATCTCCGCGATCACTACGGCATCACGCAGCTCGTGGCCCGCCCCGGCACCAAGGCCGCCGAGGTCCTGGACAAGCTGTCCAAGGAGACGGTCGTCCGCGTCGACGGCAAGGTCGTCTCGCGCGGCACGGACAACGTGAACCCGGAGCTGCCGACGGGCGAGATCGAGATCGAGGCGAGCGAGGTCGAGGTGCTGGGCGCCGCCGCCCCCCTCCCCTTCACGATCAACGCCGAGGACGGCGTGAACGAGGAGCGCCGCCTGGAGTACCGCTTCCTGGACCTGCGCCGCGAGCGCATGCACCGGAACATCATGCTGCGCTCGGCCGTCATCGCCTCCATCCGCTCCAAGATGGTCGCCCTCGGCTTCAACGAGATGGCCACGCCGATCCTCACGGCGACCTCCCCCGAGGGCGCCCGCGACTTCGTGGTCCCCTCCCGCCTGAACCCCGGCAAGTTCTACGCGCTGCCGCAGGCCCCGCAGCAGTTCAAGCAGCTCCTGATGATCTCGGGCTTCGACCGCTACTTCCAGATCGCGCCCTGCTTCCGCGACGAGGACGCGCGCGCGGACCGCTCGCCGGGCGAGTTCTACCAGCTCGACGTCGAGATGAGCTTCGTGGAGCAGGAAGACGTCTTCCGCCCCATCGAGAAGCTGATGACGGAGATCTTCACGGAGTTCGGCAACGGCCGCGAGGTCACGTCCCCGTTCCCGCGCATCCCGTTCCGCGAGTCGATGCTGAAGTACGGCAACGACAAGCCGGACCTGCGCGCGAAGCTCGAACTGCACGACATCACGGACATCTTCGCCGACTCCGGGTTCAAGGCGTTCGCGGGCAAGCACGTGCGCGCGCTCCCCGTCCCCGACACGGCCTCGCAGTCCCGCAAGTTCTTCGACGGCCTGGGTGACTACGCGGTCGAGCAGGGCGCGAAGGGCCTGGCCTGGGTGCGCGTCGCCGAGGACGGCTCGCTGACGGGCCCGATCGCGAAGTTCCTGACGGAGGCGGACGTAGAGGAGCTGACGAAGCGCCTCTCCCTCGCCCCCGGCCACGCGGTCTTCTTCGGCGCGGGCGAGTTCGACGAGGTCTCGAAGATCATGTCCGCTGTCCGCGTCGAGGCCGCCAAGCGCGCCGGCCACTTCGAGGAGGGCGTCTTCCGCTTCTGCTGGATCGTCGACTTCCCGATGTACGAGAAGGACGAGGAGACCGGGAAGATCGACTTCTCCCACAACCCCTTCTCGATGCCGCAGGGCGGCATGAAGGACCTGGAGGAGAAGGACCCGCTCGACATCCTGGCCTGGCAGTACGACATCGTCTGCAACGGCATCGAGCTGTCCTCCGGCGCCATCAGGAACCACGAGCCCGAGGTCATGCTCAAGGCCTTCGAGATCGCGGGGTACGACGCGGAGACCGTCGAGCACGAGTTCGCGGGCATGCTGCGGGCGTTCCGCCTCGGCGCCCCGCCGCACGGTGGCATCGCACCGGGCGTCGACCGCATGGTCATGCTCCTCGCGGACGAGCCGAACATCCGCGAGACGATCGCCTTCCCGCTGAACGGCAACGCGCAGGACCTGATGATGGGCGCCCCGACGGTCCTCGACGAGGCGCGGCTGCGGGAACTGAACATCTCGCTCCGCAAGCCCGCGGCGCAGTAGCGGCTTCGGCGGCCCCCTGGGCTGCCGGGCACGCAGAAGGCCCCCGGAACCAGTGGTTCCGGGGGCCTTCCGCGTTTCCTCTTCGTCTTCGGGTGCGGTGCGGCTGGTGGCGCGGTTCCTCGCGCCCCACCCGCGGGGAGTGGGGGCGCTTCGTCGGTCAGGCGGCGTGGGTCGGCGAGGAGTCGGCCGTGGCGTCGGCGTCGCGCTCGGCCTCTGCTTCGGCCTCCGCCCACTCGGTCACGAGCTGCTCGTACACGAGGCGCTCGTCGGGCCGGAGCCGGCCGCCCGCGCTCAGCCACAGCGCACGGATCTCCTGGTTGACCTCGTCGGCGCTGCGGCGCCGGTCGGGGGAGGGAGTCGTGGCCATGCGGTGAAGCTTACGTAGGGAGGTGTGAAGACGGCGTCAGAATAAGCCGACTTCGAACATGAGTTAGCTCACCGTGACCCACGCCACGCTCCCCAACGGCCCCCGGACCGGGGCGCCGTGGCTCAGCGGCCGTCGTCCGCGAAGAGATCACCCACGGAATTGACGGTGAAGGCACGGTCGAGCCAGAGGGCGAGCGTGTCGAGGTCGGAACAGCCGGCGATCCGGCCACGCGCCTCGTCCGACAACGGCACGAGCCGCTGATCGAGCAGCCGAATGACAGTGGCGGCCCGCTCTTCGGCTTTGCCTTCCGCCTTGCCTTCCGCGAGTCCCTCCGCCTTGCCTTTCGCGAGCCCCTCGGCCTTGCCTTCCGCGAGTCCCTCGGCCTTGCCGTCCTCGACGCCCTCCGCCTTGCCTTCGAGGTAAGCCTGCTCGCGGAGCGTGCCTCGGCCGGGGAAGTAGCTGACGAACGTCATGAGTTCTCTCCATTCCGCTCCGGCCCGGGTGTCCCCCAGGCCGACGTCCAGCAGGTCGCTGTAGTAGTCGGCAGATTCCTTGTCGGTCGCGCGCAGGGCACGTGCCAGCGCATCCAGTATGGCGGTGGAGTCCCTGCTCCGGCCGTGTGTCAGGGCCGAGAACGCGGCCATTGCCAGGTCCTGTGCGGCGACCGAGGGATCGGTCACCACCGGGACGTTGTCGGGACCCAGCACCAGGGGATGGGTGCGCAGGGCGGTCCAGCCCAGTGCTCCGCAGGTGAACGGGCCGGGGTCAGGGGCGCATCAGCTCGACGGTGCGGCTGAAGCTGTCCGCGCCGTGGCCGGCCTCCGTGAGGCGGCGGAAGATGGCGAGGACCGCCTCGGGGAACGCCGTGTCGACGCCCGCGTCCGCCGTCGTGTGGACCACGTGCTCCATGCTGGCCAGGCCCATCGACGTGCGGTCCACGTCGCCCGCGTGGTTGCCCGCGTCGATGCGGGGCGCGTAGAAGTCGATGAAGTGGCCCATGCCCGCGAAGTTCTCGGTCGCGTACGGGGCGATCTCCGTGGCCTTGATGCCGTGGGCGGCGGCGAGGGCCACGGTGTGCCAGTAGGCGGTGATCGCCGGCCAGAAGAGCGCCATGTTCAGCTGGTACATCAGCGCGGCCAGCCCCTGGTCCTCCCCCCGGTAGTCCGTCTTGCCGGTGATGACTTCGAGCGCCGCCCGGTGCTTGTCGTACGCCTCGCGCGGGCCGCTGTAGAACGTCGACGCGTCGGCGGTGCCGATCAGCGGCGGCGGGCACAGGACACCGCCGGTCAGGTGCGTACCGCCGAGGTCCGTCACCCAGCGGGCGCCGGCCCGCGCGTTCTCCGGGGTGTCGGAGCTGAGGTTCACCAGGGTGCGGCCGGCGACGGCGGCCTTGGCGGACTCAAGAATCGTGTACATCACCTCGAAGCCCGTGAGGCTGAGGACCACCAGCTCGTTCGCCCGCAGCGCCTCCTCGACGGTGGCCGCCAGGGTCGCACCCCGCTCGACCAGGGCGTCGGCGCGGGACGCGGTGCGGTTCCAGAGGGTGACGCGGTAGCCGCGGTCGAGGTAGGCGGCGGCCATGGCCTGCCCCATGGGGCCGAGGCCGATGACGGTGACGGACTGCGGTGCGGAAGGCATGCGTGACTCCATCGGTACTTGGTGACTTGGTGACTTGGTGACTTGGTGGCTCGTGGCTAGGTGGGCGTCGGCTAGAACGATCGCTCTATCCAGCGCCTGGGGCATAACGTAGCACGCCTCTAGAACGAACGCTCTACTCAACGGCGGGATAAGGTGGAGCCATGGCCCACAACAGCGCGGCCCCCGCCGCGGCCCTCGGTACCCGCGACCGGATCGTCGCCGTCTCCGCCCGCCTGATCCAGCGGCAGGGCTACGTGGGCACCGGCATCAAACAGATCGCCAAGGAGGCGGAAGCCACGCTCGGCTCCGTCTACCACTTCTTCCCCGGCGGCAAGGAAGCCGTCGCGGTGGCCGCGCTCACGTACAGCGCCGAGGAGTTCGCGGTCATCCTGCGCGACAGCCTCGGCCCGGCCGGGGCGGGCGACCCGGCGGCGGCTGTCGCCCGCTGCGCCGACGGACTCGCCGTGGCGCTGCGGGAGTCGGACTGGATCGACGGCTGCCCGGTCACGGCGGCGGCGCTGGAGACCCTCGGCTCGGATTCGGCGATCCAGCGGGTGTGCGCGGAGGCGCTGCGCGGCTGGGAGCGCATCGTCGAGGAGCGGCTCCTGGGCGCCGGCTTCGGCGCGGAGGACGCGCGCGAGGTGGCGACCACGGTGATCAGCACGCTGGAGGGGGCCGAGGTGACGGCCCAGGTGACCAGGAGCGAGGAGCCGCTGCGGGCGGCGGGGCGGCAGCTGGCCCGCTTGGTGGCGTCGTACGGGGCGTGAGGCGGCCCGCCATGGTCGCGCGGCGCGCGCCGCGCGGAACCCGGAACGCGGCGTGCGGGATGCGGGATGCGGGATACGCGAAAGTCCCGGTGGCACGCCGTGTCGCGTGGCGTGTCGCCGGGACTTTGCCGCGATACCCGTCCGGTGTCGGGTACCTGCTCGTGTACCTGCTCGCTCGTTACGCCGTCGGGTTTTCCTCCAGGCGGGGGAAGAGGACCGCGCCCTTCGTCACCGTCGCGCCCGCGGGGAGCCGGCCCCACGTGGCCGCGTCCTGGACCCGCTGGTCGGCCAGCGGGCCGAGGACGGGCTCCGCGCCCAGCGAGTCCCAGAGCTTCTGGGAGGTCTCCGGCATGACCGGGTTCAGGAGGACCGCCACCGCGCGGAGGGACTCCGCCGCCGTGTAGAGGATCGTCGCCAGGCGGGCCCTGCCCTCCGCCGAGTCGTCCTTGGCCACCTTCCACGGCTCCTGCTCCGTGATGTAGCCGTTGACCTGCTTCACGAAGTCGAAGACCGCCAGGATGCCGCCCTGGAAGTCCAGCTCCTCGCCGATCTTCCGGTCGGCCTCGGCGACCGCCTTCGCCAGGCCGTCCCGGACCGCCTGCTCGGCGTCACCGGAGGCCGTGGCCTCGGGCAGGGCGCCGCCGAAGTACTTGCCGACCATGGCGGCCACGCGCGAGGCGAGGTTGCCGTAGTCGTTCGCCAGCTCGGAGGTGTAGCGGGCGGAGAAGTCCTCCCACGAGAACGAGCCGTCGCTGCCGAACGCGATGGCGCGCAGGAAGTACCAGCGGTACGCGTCCACGCCGAAGTGGGACGTGAGGTCCTGGGGCTTGATGCCGGTCAGGTTCGACTTCGACATCTTCTCGCCGCCGACCATCAGCCAGCCGTTGGCCGCGACCTTGCCGGGCACCGGCAGGCCCTGCGCCAGCAGCATCGCGGGCCAGATCACCGCGTGGAAGCGGAGGATGTCCTTGCCGACGAGGTGCACGTTCGCGGGGAAGGTCGAGTCGAACTTCTCCTGGTTCGCGCCGTAGCCCACGGCCGTCGCGTAGTTCAGGAGGGCGTCGACCCAGACGTAGATGACGTGCTTGTCGTCCCAGGGGACCTTGACGCCCCAGTCGAACGTCGAGCGGGAGATGGAGAGGTCCTGCAGACCCTGCTTGACGAAGTTCACGACCTCGTTGCGGGCCGACTCCGGCTGGATGAAGCCGGGATTCGCCTCGTACAGGGCGAGGAGCTTGTCGCCGTACTCGCTGAGCTTGAAGAAGTAGTTCTCCTCCTTGAGGAGCTCCACCGGCTTCTTGTGGATCGGGCAGAGCTTCGTGCCGTCCTCTGCCTCGATGAGGTCGCCGGGGAGCTTGTACTCCTCGCAGCCCACGCAGTACGGGCCCTCGTAGCCGCCCTTGTAGATCTCGCCCTTGTCGTAGAGATCCTGGACGAACTCCCGCACGCGGTCCGTGTGACGCTTCTCCGTCGTGCGGATGAAGTCGTCGTTCGCGATGTCCAGGTGCTCCCAGAGGGGCTTCCAAGCCTCGGTGACGAGCTTGTCGCACCACTCCTGGGGGGTGACGTCGTTCGCCTCGGCCGTGCGCATGATCTTCTGACCGTGCTCGTCCGTGCCGGTGAGGTACCACACCTTCTCGCCGCGCTGACGGTGCCAGCGCGTGAGCACGTCCCCTGCAACGGTCGTGTAGGCGTGGCCCAGGTGAGGAGCGTCGTTTACGTAGTAGATGGGGGTCGAGACGTAGAACGCCTTCGCGTCCGCGCTGTCCGCGCTCTTCCCCTGCTTCTCGGATCCAGTGGCCGCCATGGTCGAAATCCTAACGGCCCTGTGAAGATCCACTCACCTCGATTCCAGGGGGCGGACCGGGGGCCTCCGGTCCGCCCCCTGTACGGCTCCGGCAGGCGGCCTCCGGGATCGGGGGCTCCGTCGGGGGCGCGGTGGGGGGCGCGGTGGGGGCTACGGGCGCCAGTGCGCCAGCAGGCCCTCGTACAGCTCCTTGTCCGTGAGCTCGCGCGGGGACGGGCCCGCGTGGAAGAAGCCGGCGTTGTCCGCGGTGAGCTTGCGGAGGTAGTCGAAGGCCTTCGCGTCGTGCTCGCCGAAGGCGAGGAACTGGAAGAACAGCGGGTGCTTCGCGGCGTCCGCCAGGGCCTGGGTGGCCGGGCCCCTGGTGTCGGGGGCGCCGTCCGTCTGGAAGACGACGAGGGCGGGCGTCTTGTGCCGGGCGTGGTCCGACTTCTCGTAATGGGCCACGACCTCTTCGATGGCGCGGTGGTAGCTCGTGCGGCCCATGCGGCCTGCTGCCGCGTGCATCTCGTCCACGCGGTTCTCGTGGTCTGTGAGGGTGAGCGTGCCGGTGCCGTCGATGTCCGTCGAGAAGAAGACGACGTGGACGGTGGCCTCGGGGTCCGTGTGGGCGGCCAGGGCGAGGACCTGCTCGCCGAGGCTCTGGGCCGAGCCGTCCTTGTAGTACGGGCGCATGCTGCCGCTGCGGTCGAGGACGAGGTACACGGGGGCTCGGACTCCGGTGAGGCCGCGCTTTCGCAGCGTGGCGCCTGCTGCCTTGTACGGGGCTGACAGGGCGGGGGCCTTGCCGCGGACCTTGGCTGCGGAGAGGGCCGGCTTTCCTTCTTGGCTCGCCGCGGCTTCGGGCTCCGCGGGACCCTCGGGCTGCGCCGCGGCTTCGGGCTCTGCGGGACCCTCGGGCTGCGCCGCGGCCTCGGGCTGTGCCGCCGCTTCCGGCTCGGCGGGGACCTCCGGCTGCGCCGCCGCTTCCGGCTCCGCCGGGGTTGCCGTCGCTACATCGCTCGCCGCGGCTTCGGGCTGTGCCCACCCGTCCCGCCCCGCGGGACGATTGCCCACAGCGGTGTCAGCGGTGTCAGCGGCCTCGGCGGCATCAGTGGCCTTGGCGGCACCAGCGGCCTTGGCGGTATCGGTGGCGTCAGTGGCCTCCGCGGTACCAGCGGCCTCGGCGGCGGCAGCGGCGGCCTCGGGGGCGGGAGCGGCGGGCTCGCTCTCGTCCTTGTCCTCGGGCGCGGTGGCGGCAGTGGCCGGTTCGCCCTCGGGCTCGGTCCGGTCCCGTTGTGGGCAGGCGTCCCGCACGGCGGGACGGGTGGGCACGACGTCCGGTACGGGCTCCGGCTCGGGTTCCGCTTCCGCTGCCGGGGTGGGCTCCGGAGCTGCTTCGGGGGACGGGGTGGGCTCCGGGGCGGCTTCGGCTGCCGGGGTGGGCTCCGGAGTGGCTTCGGGGGACGGGGTGGGCTCCGGGGCGGATTCCGGGGTCGGGGTGGCTTCTCTGGTGGGGGGTGGTTCCGGCGCCGCCGTGGTCGGCTGCGGGGCTGGGGCGGGCCGGTCCGGGTGCCTGGCCGGTGGGACCGTTACGTTGTCGAAGGCCGCTGCCACCAGGTCGTCGGCGGCCGACGAGACCGGGGACGGCTCCGGGCTCGGGGCGGGAACCGTGGCCTTGGGAGGCGGTGTCGGCTCCGGGGAAGGCGAAGGGACGCTCACCGACGGTGACGTCTCGGCGGACTCCGCGGCCAGCGTGGACCCCGCGGACTCCGTGGAGGCCCCGGACTTCGTGGACCCCGCGGACTCCGTGGAGGCCCCGGACTTCGTGGACCCCGCGGACTTCGTGGAGGCATCGGACTTCGTGGACGCCCCGGACTTCGCGGCCCCCGCGGATTCCGTGGCCCCCGCGGACTCCGCGGACTCCGTGGGTTCCGACGCCTCGGACACCGGGTCCAGCTTGCGTGACCGTCCGAACGCGTTCCGCAGGCGGTTCAGAATGCCCATGTGCGCAACCCTTCGCGTGAGTTGATTCCCGAAATCCCTGGCCAGGGCGGACACGTAAGGTTAGCCGCCGCCCGGGGCGATCTCGGGCAGGGTCGGCCGCCGCCCCGGCCGCCGGAGCCGCTCCCCGGGGGCCCTGCGGGAACCCCGTACCAACTCCTCCCCGTGCGTCATGGATTCACCCGCCGTTCACCCGCCGGCCGCCGCCCTGCCGATCTCCGCCCATACCGTCACGGCGGAAACAAGCCAAAGACGTAAGTAACACCACGACGGAGGACCCGTGCCGAAGCTGCTGCCGATCGTCACCTCGCATCAGGGGAGCGGCGGCCGTTCCGCCCTGACCTGCCGTTTCCGCTGCGGTGACGCCTGCTTCCAAGAGGTGCCCAACACCAGCGACAACGAGTACGTCGGCGACGTCATCGCCGGTGCGCTCAGCCGCCGTTCGATGATGCGCGCCGCCGCCGTCGTGACGGTCGCCGCCGCCGCGGGCGGCGCGGTCATAGCCGGCCCGGGGGCGAGCGAGGCCGCCGCGGCCGTGCCGGAGGGACGCAAGGGGAGCAGCAGGTCCAAGGCGGCGCGCGGCCTCCGCTTCACGCCCGTCGCGCCGAACACCGCCGACACCGTCACCGTCCCCGGCGGCTACGAGCAGAACGTCGTCATCCGCTGGGGCGAACCGATCCTGCGCGGCGCCCCCGCCTTCGACCCCGACCGGCAGACCGCCCGGGCGCAGGCCGGGCAGTTCGGCTACAACAACGACTTCCTGAGCCTGCTTCCGCTGCGCGGCGAGCACCACCGCCAGCTCCTCGTGGCCAACCACGAGTACACGGACGAGGTCCTGATGTTCAAGGGGTACGACCCCGAGAACCCCACCCGTGAACAGGTCGAGATCGCCTGGGCGGCCCACGGTCTCTCCGTCGTCGTGGTGGAGGGGGAGCGGAGGAAGGGGCGGCTCTCCGCCGTTCCGCGCCACCACCTCAACCGGCGGCTCACCGCCACCAGCCGGTTCCGGCTCACCGGGCCCGTCGCGGGCAGCCCGCTCGTGCGCACCAAGGCCGACCCGCGCGGCACCACCGTCCTCGGCACCCTGAACAACTGCGCCGGCGGCACAACCCCGTGGGGCACCACGCTGCACGGCGAGGAGAACTTCAACCAGTACTTCGCCAACGCGGAGAAGGTCACCGACCCGACCACCGCCGCGCGCCTCAAGCGCTACGGCGTCGTCGGCGGCGCCTCCGAGCGCAAGTGGGAGCGGTTCGACGACCGCTTCGACCTCGCCAAGGAGCCCAACGAGGTCAACCGCTTCGGCTGGGTCGTCGAGCTCGACCCGTACGACCCCGACTCGACGCCCCGCAAGCGCACCGCGCTCGGCCGCTTCAAGCACGAGGCCGCGCAGCCGCGGCTCACCCACGACGGCCGCCCGGTCGTCTACATGGGTGACGACGAGAAGTTCGACTACTTCTACAAGTTCGTCAGCAGCAAGCGGATGGCCAAGGGTTCCTCGCGCGCCGCGCACGAGCACAACCTGAGCCTGCTCGACGAGGGCACGCTGTACGTCGCCAAGCTGACCGGTGACTCGCCCGCCGATGAGATCGACGGCAAGGGCACGCTGCCCGACGACGGCGAGTTCGACGGCGGCGGCACGTGGATTCCGCTCGCCACCGCGGGCCCCGGCGGCAAGGCCGTCAGCCACGTCAAGGGCATGACCGCCGACGAGGTGTACCTCTTCACGCGCCTGGCCGGTGACAAGGTCGGCGCCACGAAGATGGACCGGCCCGAGGACATCGAGCCGTCGCCGCACACCGGCAAGGTCTACGTGGCGCTCACGAACAACTCCGACCGCGGCAAGCCGGGCAAGGCCGGTGCCGACGAGGCCAACCCGCGCAACCTGAACAAGCACGGCCAGATCCTGGAGCTGACCGAGCGCCGCAACCGCGCGGACGCGACCTCCTTCGGCTGGTCGCTGTTCCTGGTCGCCGGTGACCCGGAGGACCCCGCGACGTACTTCGCGGGCTACCCCAAGGACCGGGTCTCCCCGATCTCCTGCCCGGACAACGTCACCTTCGACCCGCACGGCAACCTGTGGATCTCCACGGACGGCAACAACCTCGGCTCCCACGACGGCCTCTTCGGCGTCGCGACGCGCGGCAGCAGGCGCGGTGAGCTCAAGCAGTTCCTGACGATGCCGAACGGCGCGGAGACCTGCGGGCCGCTCGTCCAGGACCGGCGCGTGCTCGTCTCCGTGCAGCACCCGGGCGAGGTCGACGGGGCGTCCGTCGAGAAGCCCGCGAGCGCCTGGCCCGACGGACCCGGCAAGATCGTCCGCCCGTCGGTCGTCTCGGTCTGGCGCGCGGACGGCAGCGACATCGGCGTCTGACCCACGCCGGACGGCCGAGCGGCTCCGGCGGCTACCGGGACGAAGGAACCAGCGTTCCGGTGGCCGCCGCGCGCGTCTCGCCGGCGCGCAGGAGCCACTCGGCGTAGGCGGGGGCCTGCCGGGCGGCCTCCCAGTACGCGGCCTCCAGCTCGCCGTAGACCGCGTCCAGTTCGTCGTCGGTGCGGGCCGCCGCCAGGAGGCGTACGCCGAGGGGGTCGCCGGCGAGGGGGCGTACGGCCATGTCTGCGCGCCCCCGCGACGTGGGCTGGCAGAGGGTGACGACCTCGCCGGAGGCGACGAGGGAGGCGGCGGTGAGGTAGTCGCCGTGCAGGACCGGGGGGTTGAGGCCGGCCGCGGTCAGGACGCGGCGCAGGCCGTCCCACTCGCCGTCCACCGTGGGGTCCACCATCCAGCGGTCGTCCGCGAGGTCCCGGAGGCTGACGACCGGGTGCCGCGCCGCCGGATGGTCGGCGGCGACGGAGACGAACTGCGGCTCGCGGCCGAGGAGGACGCGTCTTCGGAGCGTCTCCGGCAGCCGCAGCGGGCTGCCCTCCACCTCGTGCACGAACGCGACGTCGAGCTGGCCGTCGGCCACCATGCGCAGCAGCGCGTTGGCCGAGACGTCCATCTGGAGCGAGATCTCCGTGCCCGGCAGCCGCACGCGCAGCTTGCGCAGCCAGCCCGGTATGGCACGGCTCGCCGTGGACCCGATGCGCAGCCGCGGCCCTTCGGTGGCACGGGCGGCCGCGGCCATGGTCTCCGTGACCAGCGCCCTCATCTCCGTGACCAGGGGGCGGGCACGGCTGAGGACCACGCGGCCGAGCGGCGTCGGACGACAGCCGGTGCGCTCGCGGGCGAAGAGCTGGCCGCCGAGCGCGTGCTCGATGCGGCGCAGCTGGGTCGTCAAGGACGGCTGGCTCATCCCGAGCTGGCGGGCCGCCTTGTGCAGGCTGCCGCTGTCGGCGATGGCGCACAGCGCGCGGAGGTGCCGGACCTCGAGCTCCATGGTCGATGAGCGTAGAGCCGCTACGGCCGCCGCACCAGATACCCAAACCCCATGAGAACCAGCCGTTTCGGGCGGGTGCGCGCGGGGTGATAGCTCCGGGCTATCGGGCGTTGCCATCATCCCCGGGCGTCACATGCTCCCCGAGACTCACACCCACCGATCCGTTCACCTTTCATCGACCCCCCACGGTCGTGGAACGAATAGGGAGCCCCCCACACATGAGCAAGCGTTACCTGTCCCTCGCCGCCGTCATCGGCCTCTCCGTCGCCGGTCTCGGCGCGACCTCGGCCACCGCCGCGCCCGCCGCCCCCACGGCATCCGCGCACTCGGCCACCTCGACCTGGGCCGCCTACGAGGGTTCGAAGGCGGAGGCCGAGAACAACAAGGCGTTCTTCGAGGCCGTCGTGAAGGCGGTCGCCGAGAAGCGCGCGGCCAACCCCGGCGCCAAGTCCGTGACCGTCGTCTACGACGCCTCCGGAGCGCCCACCTTCGCCTCGCAGATAGCCGGCAGCGCGTCGATCTGGAACAGCGCCGTCTCCAACGTGAAGCTCCAGGCGGGCACCTCCGGCGCCAGCTTCGAGTACCGCGAGGGCAACGACCCGCGCGGCTCGTACGCGAGCAGCGACGGCCACGGCAACGGCTATGTGTTCCTCGACTACGCGCAGAACGAGGAGTACGACTCGACGCGCGTCACCACCCACGAGACCGGCCACGTGCTCGGCCTGCCCGACACCTACGACGGCCCGTGCAGCCAGCTGATGTCGGGCGGCGGCCCCGGCCCGTCCTGCACCAACGCGCAGCCGGACGCCACCGAGCGCGCGAAGGTCGAGCAGCTCTGGGCGAACGGGTTCGCCAAGGCGTTGGAGAAGGTCGACGCCGGCCACTGAGTGACCAGTCGGAGGGGTCCGCGTCCCTGACGCGGGCCCACGGGGCCGCGCGGGCCGCCCACGTCACGTCGTCTTCGGCGACGCGATGGCCCGCGCGGCCCCCACCTCTTGCCGCAGGGGTTCGAGGACGCTGTCCTTGGGGCCCACGGTGAAATCGGCCCGCACCTCCCTGAGGTGCGCCGAGGCGCGCAGACCCGCCGCGAGCCCCCGCAGTTCCGCGACGACCTCGGCGATCTCCTCGGGCGCCGGTTCCTCGGCGCCGTGCCGGATGCGGACGCGCGCGGCGGTCGTGGCGTCCAGGACGCGTTCCACCGCGACGACCAGCGGCCACCAGGCGGCGGCGCGGGAACCGGTCGGCGGCGGCTCGGTCAGGGCGCGCTGGAACTCGGAGCGGATGGCGGACAGGTCGCGGTAGAGGCGGCGGCGCATCCGGGCCCGCGCGGCCGGGTCCTCGTGGGCGCCGAAGACGCACTCCACGTACCGGGCGGTGTCGGCGACGGTGTCCGCGAGCCGGTCGCCGATCCGGGTTCCCCAGCTCTCCGGCCAGAGCAGGTAGCCCGCGACGAGCGCGATGGCGCAGCCGATCAGGCTGTCGACGAGCCGCGGCACGACCAGGCCGAGCCCCTGGTGGTTGAGGATGTCGGAGAGCAGCAGGATGACGGGGGTGATGGCCGCCGTCTGGTGGCCGTAGCCGCGGGTGGTCAGGGCCGGGATGAGCGGGGCCAGCAGCATCATCACGGGCACGTCCCACCAGCCGTGCGGCACCTCGCTGAGCACGACGGCGGCGACGACCAGGCCCGCGGCCGTGCCGACGGCGCGCAGCACCGCGCGTGAGAACACCGAGCCGAAGTCGGGCTTGAGGACGAACGTGACGGTGAGGGCCACCCAGTACGACCTGGGCACGTCGATCAGCGACACCAGGGACTGCGCGATGCCGATGCAGAGCGCGAGCCGCAGCCCGTAGCGCCAGGAGGCGCCGGAGAGGATGACGTTGCGGGCGGCGCGGCGGGCGCGGACCCGCAGCGCGGCGGGCCTGCCGAGGCGGTCGTCGGCCTCGATGAAGCCGAGCGGGTCGGGGTCGCTGAGCGTCTCCGCCGCGTGCCGCACGGCGTGGTCGAGGGCCCGCGACGCGTGGTCCCGCGGCTCGGAGAGCTCAGGGAGGCCGGGGGCGCCGCCCCTGTCGGGGCCGTCGCCGCCGCGCCACACCGCCTCCGCGAGGGCGCGGACGGCCGCCGGGACCTCGGCGGGCAGGGTCACGTGGGCGTGGCGGGCCCACTGGTGGGCGGCGGGGGCGGCTTCGACGACCGGGGTGAGGGCGTTCAACTGGGCGACGAGCCGCACGAGGTCCGCGTTGCGGCCGTGGTCGAGGGCGCGGCGGGCGAGGACGAGGTCGTAGCTCTGGTTGAGGGAGACGGTGACGGCGCTGCGGGCGTCGTCGTAGGCGTCGGTGCCCGCGGCTTCGAGGAGCGCGGCCACGGAGAGGTAGGAGTCGGCGACGGCGGCGCGCTCGGGGACGCCGGACCGCAGCGGCCAGGCGAGCAGCGCGAGGACCAGGACGAGGAGGCCGCCGCCGGTCATCAGGGCCGGGGCGAGCCACCACTCGCCGGGCATCGGAAGGCCGGCGCCGACGACGCAGTTGAGCAGGAGGAGGAGGCCGGAGACGGAGGCGACGGCGCCGATCGTCGACATCATCCCGGAGACGAGCGCGACGAGGGTGACGGCGCCGACGGCCACCCAGCCGTGGCCGAAGGCGAGCGAGCCGAGGGTGACGCCGATGGCGCCGAACAGCTGCGGTACGGCGATGTTGAGGATGCGCATGCGGTAGGCGTCGGCGGTGTCGCCGATGACGCCCGAGAGCGCGCCCATGGAGGCGAGCGCCCCGTACGCCGGCCGCCCCGCGAGGATGCCCGCGGCCAGCGGCAGCGCCATCGCCACGGAGGCGCGGGCGACGGCCGCCCAGGGGATGGGCGCGGACTGCGGCTTGAGCGACCTGACCAGCCAGGCGGGCGGGGCGAGGGGGCGCTGGGGGCCGCGTGATGCGCGTGACTCGCGGGATTCCGGTGGGGTGGGAGGGGTCTCACGAGGCATGCGTCCAGTATTGCCGGTATACGTGGCTTTCCGGTCAGTCCGCGGACTCCGCGCGGTGCAGGGTCAGGGTCACCGCCAGGGCCCGGTGGTCCGTGTCGCCGATCTCCAGGAAGCGGGCCTCGCGGGCCGAGAAGTCCGGGGTCGCCAGTACGTGGTCGATCTGGGCGCCCAGCGGTGCGGGCGCGGCGGCGGGCCAGCTCGGGGCGCGGGACGTCCCGTCGAGGCGGGCGGCGTCGCGGAGCCCCGCGTCCAGGACGGAGCGGAAGGCGGCGTGGTCCTGGGTGGCGTTGAAGTCGCCCGCCACGATGGTGGGGCGGCCGTCGCCCGCCGCGGCGTAGTCCCCGATCCTGCCCAGCTCCTCGCGCCACAGGGCCACGCCCTTGGGCAGCGGCGGCATCGGGTGGGCGAGCTGCACCCGTATCTCGTGGCCCTCCACCTCGGCCACGGCTCCCGGCATGCCGAGGGTGCCGGGGATGCCCTTCGCCGGCTTCAGCGGGACCTTGGCGAGGATGACGGAACCCTCCGCGCCGTACGCCTCCACCGCCTCGCGGTAGGGGTAGTCGCCGCGGGGCAGCTCCTTGCGGAGCAGGGCCGAGCAGGCCGGGTCGCACTCCTCCACGAAGAGGAGGTCGGGGTCCTCGTCGCGGACGGCCTCCACCAGGCCCGGGGTGCCCTGGCCGAACTCCACGTTCGACGTCATGACGCGCAGCTCGGCCACGGCGGGGCCCTCGGGGGCGTCCGTGTCGCCGTACGGCTCCGTGTACCAGGCGACTCCGCCGAGCGCCGCCACCGCCCAGACCATGCCGGTCCGCCATCTCGCCAGGGCCGTCAGGAGCAGGGCCGCGGCGGCGGGGGCCAGGAGCCAGGGCAGGAAGGCGAGGATCTGGGGGACCGGGGTGAAGCCGTCGGAGTCCGCCGCGCGGAAGGCGAGGATCGCGGTGACCGCGGTCAGCAGCAGGGCGGCGAGGGTGGCCCTGCCTCTGCGGATCGGCCTCCGGCCCGGGGTGGCGGCATCGGCCTCGGCCTTGGCCTCGGGATCGGCCTCGGCCTCGGCGTCGGCGTCGCGGGTGACGGTCCTGCTCTTCAAGGCCGGCCTTTCGGGTTGGCTGGTGCTGCCGGGGTCCTCTTCCTGTAACGGTTGTTCGCCGGGGGGCGGTTCCTCGGGGGCCGTTTCTTCTTGGGCGGGGTGTTGTCCGCGGGTCGGCTGTGGCTCGTCGCGCAGTTCCCCGCGCCCCTGGGGGGCTGGTTGGGGTTTTTGGCTGCGGGCTTGTTGTGGTTGGTCGCGCAGTTCCTCGCGCCCCTCGGGGGGGGGCTCGGGTTGTTTGGCTGCGGGTCGGCTGTGGTTGGTCGCGCAGTTCCCCGCGCCCCTGGGGGGCTGGTCCGGGTTTTTGGCTGCGGGGCTGTTGTGGCTTGTTGCGCCGTTCCCCGCGCCCCTGGGGGGGCTTGGGTGCGGCGTTGCCCGTGGGTCTAGCGGGGGTTCTCGTGTCGGTGGTTGGTGCGGGGGCGGTGGGTCGTCAGCCAGGTCGTCAGGGATACCGCCGTGCCCAGGGCCATGATGATCCATGCGGCGATCCACAGGGATTCCGTCAAGGCGTCGTAGACCGCGCCCGCCGCGTCGCGGGAGACGTCCGCGGGGAGGTCTCTGAGCGTGAGGGCGCGGGTGAGGGCGACCGTCGTGGCCAGGACCGCTGCCGCCAGGGCCGCGCCCGCGGACGTGGCGATGACCGCCCTGCGGCGGCGGACGGCCAGGAAGATGCCGGCCGCCGCGGACACCACCGCCGCGGCCGGGAGCCAGAGGCCGGCGGTCTGGAGCATGTGGAAGCCCTCCCGTAGCGGGCCGAGGTCCCCGGAGTCGAGGATCGTGACCTCGGTGTGCCGGACCGGGATCCTCGACGCGAAGGGCACGCCGTCGTCGGACAGTTGCCGCTTGACGCGCTGGACGATGGGCGCCAGGTCGATGGAGACCTCGCCGTCGGAGTCGTCGTCGAGGGCGCGCTCCACGGCGTGGTGCGCCGCACGGTTCGCCGCGTTCCAGGCGGTCTCGTACGCCGCCGTCCCGGTGAACGAACCCACCGCGTCGCGTACGAACGCCGTGACCGTGCCCTGCAGCGGTCCCGCGTCGATCTCCTTCATCACCGCGTCGGTGACCGCGTTGCCCACGGCCGTGCGCACCGCCGGGTCCGAGGAGAGCGGCGCCATGGTCGCCACGTAGCCGTCCTCGTCCCCGATCTCGTACCGCGACCAGGTCGAGAGCGCCCCGAGGGGCACGAGGAGGCAGGCCACGACGAGGAGGACTGCGGACAGGCTGCTGCGGACGCTGCGGGGCACGCATCCAGGCAAGGCCCCGGCCGCGGGCGGCGCGAGCGGGGCGACTGCATATGGGGCAAGCGGGGGACGCGTGCGGGGCGGACCGCCGCGGCGGGAGCGGGCCGGGACGGCTTCCGGTGGAGGGCTCGGCCGAACGGGTGTTACCTGGATGAGGGGACGAGGAGGCCGATCATGAGCATCGCATCGACTCTGGGCGCGGTGGGCGTCACGGCCCTGCTGACCGTGGGTTCCGCCGCCTCCGCCACCGCCGCGAGCCCCGCGCACGACGACGACGGCGTCATCTGGGGCACCGTCGTCTCCACGCCCGACCTGAAGGTCAGGGACGAGCCGAGCACCGCGGGCAGGATCGTCGCGAAGCTGCCGAAGGGCAGTGAGGACCGCGTCGACTGCGCCACGCACGGCACCGTCGTCCACGGTGACTCCCTCTGGTACTGGCTGACCGGCGTCGGCGGCTGGGTGAGCGCGGCGTACGTCGACACCCACGGGTGGCACGTGCCGAGCTGCGCCGAGGAGGACCCGTGCCCGAAGTGGAAGGAAGCGAAGGACCGGGACTGCCACGAGCCGTGCGCCTACAGCAGGCACTGACCACCGGCGACCCGGACCGCTGACCACTGACCACTGACCACCAGAAGGGAACCGTCATGGCACATGCCGCCCCCCTCCACCACGTGCCCGCCTCGCGGTCCGCCTCGGCCGCGGCCTGGGCCCTGCCGCTGCTCCTCGGTCTCGCCTACGGCTTCTGGGTCGCGACGACCCGCATCCACGGCGGCCCCGTCACCGTCGGGAAGGTGCTGCTCGGTGTCCTCTCGGGACTCGTGCTGACCGCCCTGGTCACCGCCCTGCACCGGGTGGGGAGAAGGCTCCCCCGCGGGCTGCGCGCCCTGTCGTGGGCGGTGCTCGCGGGGGCGGCGCTGGGCTTCCTGTACAACCAGAGCGGGAAGAGCGTGCTGGCCTGCGTCGCCGTGTCCCTGGCGCTCGCGGCCGGCACCTTCGCGATGACGTACTACCGCTACTGCACGTCGGAGCCGTGAGCCGCTCCCGCCGGCGGGCCGGGCGTTCTCACAGGGCGCTCGGCCCGACCGCGTGGGCCATGGCCCGGTACCCGGCGTCGTTCGGGTGCAGGTGGTCGCCGCTGTCGTACGCGGGGGCGAGCCGCTCCGGGTTCCGGGGGTCGGCGAGGGCCTTGTCGAAGTCGACGTAGGCGTCGTACTCGCCCGAGGTGCGGACCCAGTCGTTGAACGCGTCGCCGACGGCCGCCGCGTGCTTGCCGTCGTGGTCGGAGCCGCCGAACGGCAGCAGCGTGGCCCCGACGATCCTGACGCCCTTGGCACGGGCCTGGCGGATCAGCTCCCGATGGCCCGCGATGAGTTCGCGGGCGGACACGACGGGGGCCGGCTTGTAGGTCGGGGTGTCGCTCTCGCTGAAACCGATGTCGTTGACGCCCTGGAGGACGACGACCGTGCCGACGCCGGGCAGGTCGAGGGCGTCCCGCGCGAACCGGTTGGCGCTCCGCTCCCCGTACCAGGCGGAGTCGTTGAGGACCAGGTTGCCGCCGATCCCCGCGTTGAGCACCGGCCGCGGGGTGCCCGCCGCCGCGAGGCGTTCGGCGAGCGCGTCGGACCAGCGGCGGTCGCGGTCGGTGGTGGAGGCGAAGCCGTCGGTGGTGGAGTCCCCGAAGAGGACGATGCCGTTCCGCTTCGAGCGTTCCTGGCCGCTCACGTCGACGCCGGAGAGGTAGTACCAGGACTCCGTGGACTCGTCGAAGGCCCCGCCCCCGGTGTCGGCGGTGTGCTCGCCGTCGGCCCGGTAGCTGGTGGCGAAGGACTGGGCGTGGAAGGTGGCGGGCCCGGTCGTCCCCGCCAGGTGCAGGGTGACCGTGACGGACTCGAAGGGGGCGAGCCGCAGTCCGGCCGCGTCACTGGAGAGCTGCCCGTGCGCCGGGACGCTCACCGACCGCTCGCCGCCGAAGGTGAGCCGCCGGACCGAGCCCTTCTCCACCGACGCCCCCTTCCCCGTACGGGCGACGGTGGCGCCCGCGATGCGGAGCGGCGAGGTCCCGTAGGCGTTGGAGAGGCGGACGCGGGCTCTGTCACCGCCCTCCGTGACGCGTATGACCTGGCGCAGGGTCTGGCCGCTGAAGCCGTCCTCCGACCAGTTGGGCTTGAACCCGGTGCTCGGCCGCTGCGGCGACGCGGCCCAGGCCGCGGTCCAGGCGGGGCCCTTGCCCGCGCGTTCCGTGGCGGCGTGGGCGCCGGTGAGGGCGAGCCCGGCGGTCAGGGCGAGGGCGGACGCGGCGGCGACGACGGTGGTGCGGGTACGCGAAATCATCGGGGGCTCCGGGGAGTTGGGAGGGAGGGGCCGGGTGCGGCGGCTGCCGTCCGGCCGGTGATCCCACGATCCGCCCACCGTGCGGGAGCATCAAGGGCGAACCATGGAACGATCGACGCACTCACGCTTATCGACGCAGGTCACGGGGGGTACGTGGTGGAACGCCAGGAGCTGGAGACCTTCTTGACGCTGGCCGAGGAGCTGCATTTCGGCCGTACGGCCGAGCGGCTGCTGCTCTCCCAGGCACGGGTCAGCCAGACCGTGAAGAAGCTGGAGCGCAAGATCGGCGCCCCGCTCTTCGAGCGCACCAGCAGGGTGGTCCGCCTCTCACCGCTGGGACGGCGGTTCTACGAGGACATCGCGCCGCTGCACCAGGAGATGGAGGCGGTGGTGGCCCGCGTCAAGGACGCCGCACGGGGCATCGAGGGCGAGCTGTCCGTCGGCTTCCTCGGCTCGGGCGCGGGTTCGCTGACCGGGGCGATCCTCGCAGCCTTCCGCGAGCGGTGCCCCGGCTGCGAGGTGCGGATGCGCGAGACGCAGTTCCAGGACCCGCTGGGCGCGCTGCGCGGCGGCGAGGTCGACCTGCTCTTCACGTGCCTGCCGGTCGAGGAGCCGGACCTGACGGTCGGGCCCGTGGTCATCAACGAACCGCGCCTGCTCGCCCTGCCGGTGGGCCACCCCCTCGCCGGGCGGGCGTCGGTCTCCCTGGAGGAGCTGGCGGGCGAGACGTTCTTCGGCGTGGTGAACGGCGCCCCCGCGTACTGGTGGGACTTCCACGTGCCGCCGCGCACCCCGAGCGGCCGAGCGATCCGCCGCGGCCAGGCGGTGGCGACCTTCCAGGAGCTGATGACGTTGGTCGCGGCGGGCCGGGGGATCTCCCCGGTGGTGGCGTCGGTGGAGCGCTACTACGCCCGCCCCGACGTCGCGTTCGTACCGCTGCGCGACGTGGCGTCCGCCGACGTGGCCCTGGTCTGGCGCACCGCGGGCACGAACGCCCGCACGGAGGAGTTCGCCGGGTCCGTCCGTGACGTGGTGAAGGCGAACGGGGGGCCCGCGGCGTTCTGACGCGGGCGGCGGACACGGGCCGGTGCGGACGACCGGCCGGCCCCGCGGCCTTCGGGGCGCCGTCAGGGGCCGGTGCGCTGCTCCGGGGTGTCCGTGCAGAGCGCCCAGATGACGAAGAGGCCGATCGCGATGGAGATGACCGCCCAGACCGGCGTGTACGGCAGCCACAGGAACTGCGCCACGATGCCGAGCGCGGCCAGCGCGACACCGACCGCCTTGGCCCAGCCCGCGCCCCTGAGGATTCCCCAGCCGGTGGCGGCGATGACGAGGCCGAGGACCAGGTGGACCCAGCCCCAGGTGGCGAGGTCGAACTTGTAGACGTAGTCGCCGACGCGTTCGTAGACGTCGTCCTTGGCGATGCCCGCGATGCCCGCGAACACGCCGAGCAGGCCGTTCACCAGCATCAGGACCCCGGCGAACATGGTTCCGCCCCCGGCCCAGGCACTGGCGTCGCTCCCGTGGCCGCGCCGGTGCGGGTGGCCGTGGTCCGGCCCGCCCTCGTGTGCCGTGGCACTGCTCATGGCCGCCCTCGCTCTCTGTCGGGGATTCACAGCGTGTGACGGCCACGCGGGGTGCGGCGAGCGGGCACGGCCCGAACGGGTGACGGGTCCTGGGCCCGAGCGGCGTCAGGACGCCTTCGCCACCGCGTCGGCGACCGCCGAGGTGATGCGCCGTATGCCCGGCGACCGCACGGGGCAGGGGCGGGACTCGGCGGTGGTCGGGGCGAGGCAGAAGTGCAGGGGGTCGTCGCTCCGGTGCAGCGCCGTGCGACTCTGCCCCGGCTCGGTGCAGAACTCCGGGTTCCGCTTCTCGTAGGGCGTGCACGGCAGCTTCTCGGCCCAGGTGTAGCGGGCCGCCGCGGGGGCGACCGCGCGTCCCGCGTCGGCGGTGAGGCCGCCCGAGGCGCGCGCCCTGGCCTCGTAGACCCCGTTGACGCGGCGGACGCGGTCCGGCGTCATGGGGTCGGGGCCCTGCAGCACCCACACCACACGCGTGCGGCCGGTCCCGGCGGCGCCCTCGATCTGCGCGGCCAGCCTCGCCGCGTCGGCGCGGTAGCGGGCGAGGTACTCCGCGCGCCGCCCGTCGTACGTGATGCCGTCCATGCACGGCGTGTAGCCCCACGCGTTGCCCCAGAACTGGAGCACCACGAAGTCCGGCCGCTCCTCGCGCACCAGCGCCGCCGCCTTGTGCTTGCCCGGCACCAGGGACTTCTTGCCGGTGCCTTCGAGGTAGTCGCACAGGGTGGTGCCGGAGTAGGGCGCGCTGCGGTAGCGGGCCCCGAGGCGGCTCTTGAGCCGGTCGCGCAGGTCGTCCTGGTTCTCCATCGCGAGGGAGTCCCCGAGGTAGAGCACCTTCGGGGCCCGCGCCCGGGTCTGTCGCGCGTGCCGCTGCCGCGCCGCGGCCGACGGGCCCGGACGCGAGGTCTCTTGGCGTGGCGTGGGGTCGGCCCGCGGGGCGTCGGCGACCGGTGCGTCGGGGACGCGGGCCGGCGGTGCGCCGCTCTCCGCCCCGGGGTCCCCGCACCCGGCGAGCAGCAGCGCACCGACCAGCGCCCCCGCGCTCCACAGCTTCCGCATGCGGCAACTCCCGCCCCAGTCCGCCGAAACGGCCCCAAGGCAAGCACAGCCGCGCGGTCCGCGGAAGGCATGCGCCTGCCAGAGGCGCGGGGCGCGGCGGAATGGCCGGAGTGCGACGGCCGTTCGCCTACCGGGCGACGAACTGGGTCAGGATCGCCTGCACCTCGTAGATGTCGACGCCCTTGGTGAACGTCTTCTGCAGGGGCGTCGCGTTGCCGGAGATCCAGATCTTCAGCTCGGCGTCGAGGTCGAAGTGCCCGGCCGTCTCCACCGAGAAGTGCGTGATGCTGCGGTAGGGGACCGAGTGGTACTCGACCTTCTTGCCGGTGATGCCCTGCTTGTCGACCATGATGAGCCGGCGGTCGGTGAAGAGCATCGTGTCGCGTATCAGCAGGTACGCGGCGTGCACCTGCTCGCCGTGGCCGAGCAGCCGCGCGTACTCCTGCTGGGCGCCGGCCGGGTTGATGGTGTGGGCGTTGCCGAAGAGTGCCATGTGGTCCCCCCTGGGACGAGATGTCGCCTAAGTCGTACGACCCTAACCGGGCGGACGCCCGGCCGGACCGTCCGGAAGGTGCCGCGGGGGCCGGTCCGACGCCCGGTCCGGCGCCCGGTACGCGGAACATGCGGCCGCACGAGGTGTGAAGCCCTGCCCATGGGTCTGCAAGAATCGGGGCCCGTACGAAGGGCCCGCGAGGGCCCTGTACCAGTGGGGTGGGATGACGATGATGGTGCTGCTGCTCGGCATCGCGGTGCTGATCGCTGCTGCGGGCCTGGGTGCCGTCATATGGGCGGCGCGGGGCGGACCGCGCTGGGTCAGGGGCGTGGCCAAGGCCACCACGGTCGCCGCCGAGATCGCGGCGTCGGCCGCGAAGTCCGGCGGCCGCAGGGGCAGCGGCTCGAACTCCGCCGACGCCTGAACCACCGCCGGCCGCACCGCGGTCGGTCCGGTCACCGGGCGAACACCCTCGCCCGCCGGTCCCGCCGCACCGTTCAGAAGTCGTCGGCGCCTTCACGCAGCTCGTACGTCCAGTAACCCGTCTTCCAGGCCGCCGGGACCACGGCGATGCCGCCCCGGCCGGGAGCGGTCACGGCCGCCGTGCCACCGCCGCCCCCGAGGGTGACGGAGAAGCCGCTGACCGGCTCGGTGGGCTCGTCGACGCCGCCGTTCGAGAGGCGGACCATGGCGTACGCGGGCGCGCCGGCCTCGAGGACGACGGGCGCGGCGGGCCTGCTCGCGGCGACCGGCGGGACGTGTGCGCGGTGGCCCTCCAGGAACTGGATCTCCGGGTGACCGGTCATCCGGCAGGAGTGGCCCGAGGTGTTCTTCGCGGTGAGGACGATGTGCGTGAACGGCGGACCGCCGTACCGCCCGGCGCTGATCTTCAGGTCCTTGGTGGTGCAGACGGGCGCGGCGGCGACGGTGGCCCCGGGGCGCGTGGCCGACCCGGCGGTGCCGGCGGTGCCGGCGGTCCCGCCGGTCCCGGGGCGCTCGGCGCGCTCGGCGCGGGAGACCGTGGCCGCCTCCGCGTCGCCACCGGTGCCCTCTCCCCGGGCCGCGCCCTTGGCGGGGTCCACCGCGACGGTCGCCTCCGCGGGCCCGGCCGCCCGCAGACCGGAGCCGTCCCCGCCGCAGGCGGTCACGGACAGGGTGAACACGGCGGCGCCTGCGGCGGCGAGGAAGGCGGTGCGGCTGCGGGACGTACGCATGGGAGTTCCCCCAGGGGTGGCGGCCGTGAGGCCGAGGAGACGTGAAGGCGAGGAGGCAGCGGAGGACGGGGAGGTGCGGCGGCGCGCGACGGCCCGGTCAAGTGCCGGTCGCGCCGCGGCGTCCTGCTGACGCCCCCGAGTCTTCCCCGCCCCGCTCACGTCCCGCTGCCACCCCGCTCACGTCCGGCTGCCGCCCGCGGGAGCTCTCAGCGCGCCAGGTCCGCCAAGCCCCGCAGCCCTTCGAGGACCTCGGCCGCGGTGGGCGCCGCTGCCGGGTCGCTCAGGTGCTGGATCATCACGCCCGACATCAGGGCCAGCTGGACGCTGCCGACCGAGCGCAGGGTGGCCCGCGGGACCTCGTCCTCGGGGACGCCCGCCAGGATCGCCGCCATGCCGCGCCGTCCCTCGGCGGTGCCCTGGGCGAGCGCGTCCCGCAGCTCGGGGTTGCGGCGGGCCTGCATGAACAGCTCCATCGACGCGAGCCACAGGTCGGGGTGGGCGGTGAACTCCGCGATGAGGCTCTCCCACATCTGCTCGAAGTGCCGCTTCGACGAGCCGTCGGCGTCGGGCGTGAGCGCCCGGCCCATCGAGTCGCCCCAGGCGTCGAGGAGTTCGAACAGGGCCTTGTTGAGCAGGGCTTCCCTTGAGCCGTAGTGGTAGCCGATGGCGGCCATGCTCACGCCGGCCGCGGTGGCGATGTCCCGGACGCTCGTGCGGTCGTACCCGTTCTCGCGCAGGCACGTCTTGGCGGCGTCGAGAAGGGCTTCGCGGTTCCCCA
Source organism: Streptomyces sp. NPDC050703 (assembly GCF_040654435.1). Lineage (NCBI taxonomy): Bacteria > Bacillati > Actinomycetota > Actinomycetes > Kitasatosporales > Streptomycetaceae > Streptomyces > Streptomyces sp. NPDC050703. The sequence goes on along the minus strand of NZ_JBFAHX010000033.1, from coordinate 41,856 downwards.
TGCGGTCAGCGTACCAAGGCGATGGACGGCCGTATGAGGCGTTTGCGCAAGGCGTCGCCCGAGGTGAAAGCCCAGGAAGAGCGCCGAGACGGACACCTGGACGCACGTATGGGACGACCGATCTATACGAATGTATTGCGCGAGCGCCCAATCCTGGCCTACGGTCCTCGCCATGAGACACACACGGAGCGTTTCCCGGTGGTCCGTCACCGCCCTCGCGCTGGGCGCGCTGGCGTTCGGCACGGTCACGGCCACGGCACCGTCCGCGTCCGCCGCGCCCACCGCGCCCACCGCGCCCGGCACGGTCGTCACCACCACCGGCGGCGAGGTGCGCGGCACCGCCGACGGGAGCGTGCGCGCCTTCCAGGGCATCCCGTACGCGGCCCCGCCCGTCGGCGAGCGCCGCTGGGCCCCGCCGAAGCCCGCCGCGCCCTGGCCTGGCGTGCGCGACGCGACCCGGCCGGGCGCCCCCTGCGCCCAGCCGAAGGGCCTGCCGATCGGCGTGCCGAGCGAGAGCGAGGACTGCCTCTACCTCAACGTCACCGCGCCCGCCGCGTCCGACGGCAGGCGCCCGGTGATCGTCTGGATCCACGGCGGCAGCCTGATGTACGGCACCGGCGACATGTACGGACCGAAGCGGCTGGCCGCACGGGGAGCGGTCGTCGTGTCGATGAACTACCGGCTCGGCATCATGGGCTTCCAGGGCTCGCCCGCCGTCAAGGGCGCCGAAGGGCTCGGCCTTGAGGACCAGCAGGCGGCCCTGCGCTGGGTCCGCGCGAACGCCGCGTCCTTCGGCGGTGACGCGGGCAACGTGACGCTCATGGGCCAGTCGGGCGGCGGCTACAGCGTCTGCGGCCACCTCGCCTCGCCGAAGTCCGCGGGCCTCTTCGACCGCGCCGTCCTGCAGAGCGCGCCCTGCGCCACGGGCGGCTCCCGCACCCGGGCCGCGGCACGGGCGGAGGCAGCGCGCGTCACGGAGAAGGTCGGCTGCGAGCGGCACACCGCGGCCTGCCTGCGCCGGAAGCCGGTGGCCGAACTCCTCGCCGCCTACGGCGCGTTCCGCGAGCCCCGGCCCGTCGCCGGCACCGACCTGATGCCGCTCGCGCCCGCCGAGGCCCTGCGCACCGGCCGGTTCAACCGCGTACCGGTGCTCATCGGGGTCAACCGCGACGAGGAGCGCGGCATGGTCCTCGGCCGGGAACTGGCGCCCGGCGGCGCGCCGATGAAGCCCGAGGAGTACGAGCCCGCCGTACGCGCGGAGTTCGGCGCCGACGCCGACGCCGTGCTGAAGCGCTACCCCCTGGGCGCCCACGGCTCGGCGGGCGAGGCCATGGCGGCGGCCCTGACCGACGCCAGGTGGGCGACACCGACGCTGGACACCGCGCGGCTCCTGGCGAAGTGGACGCCCACGCGGATGTACGAGTTCGCCGAGGACGACACGCCCTGGTTCCACGGCTACCCGGAGCCCGGCTTCGCCCCCCGCGCCCAGCACATGGCGGAGCTGGCGTACTTCTTCGACCTGGCGCTCTTTCAGGACGTACGGCCGGAGCAGGAGCCGTTCCGCGACCGGCTGCTGCGCACCTGGGTCGGTTTCGCCGACTCGGGCCGTACGGACTGGCCGCGGTTCCGCGAGGGCGACCGGTACGTGCAGTCGCTGTCGGCGGAGCGCTGGGACCGCGCGGACTTCGCGCGCGACCACCGGTACGCGTTCTGGAAGAGCGTCGGCTGACGGGAAGAGCGTCGGCTGACGTTCGCGGCGGACGCGGACACGGGGGACAGGACGGCCGCGGCCCGGGCGGGGGCGCGGCCGTCGCCGTCGGTCGAGCCGCGGGGCACCGCGCACGATGCCCTCGGCGACCGCCTCGGGGGACATGCCTCGGCGCACGCGTGGGCCCTGATGAGCGCCGGCGCGTCGTCGACCCGGCGGCCCCGCCGGACGCACAGCACGCCCGCCGCCCGCCGCCTGCCGCACCGGCTCCCGCCGGCCGGTGCCGCCGTACAGGTCGGGTGCGTACGCCGGAGGACCACCGCCGGTACCCGCTTCCGCCGCCTCGCGCGGGCGGCGCGTCTGCACCCCAGGTAAGAGAGGCGAATCCCCCTTGGGCCGGAGACGGGCGGCCCACAGGCGCCCATAGCCTGGTCAGGACATGAAGCGAACCGACGACCGGCTGCTCCCGGTCCTGCTGATCTGCGCCCAGGCCCTGGTGTGGCCGGGGGCGCCGCTCGTGCGCGGGGCCGTGCCGTCCGGGGCGTCCCTGCTTGTCTGGGCGCTGGTCGCGGGCGTGGTGACGGCCGCGCTCGCGCTGCGCCGGACCCGCCCGGTCCCCGCCCTGGCCGTGACCGCGGCCGCCTGCGCGCTCGGCGCGGGCCCGCTGCCCGCGGGCGCGACGGCGGTGCTCGGCACGGCGGGCGTCGCGCTCGCCCTGTTCACCGTGGCGGTCGCGCGGGACACGTTCACCACCGTGCTCTGCGGCGCCGCGCTCGCCTGCTGGCAGCTCCTCCAGGACCTCAGCCTGCATGGGCTCAGCGACCGCGACGGCCTCGACCTCGTCCTCACCGCCCTGCTGTACGCCGCCTCGTGCGGCACCGGCATCCGCGTACGGCGCTCCCGTGCCGCACGGCGGGCGGCCGAACGGCGGCTGCGGCGCGCCGAGTCCGAACGCCACCGGTTGCCCGCCGCCGAACGCCGCCGCATGGAACGGGAGCTGCACGACGTCAGCGCCCACCATCTGACGGCCGTGGTGGTCACGGCGGGCGCGGCGCTCGGGCTGCGCGAGCGACGCCCCGAGATGGCCGACGAGGCGCTGGCGTTCGCGGCGGAGACCGGCCGCGAGGTCACCCGGGCGCTCGGCGAGGTACGCGGTCCCGCGCCCTCGCGCGAGGACCGGCCGTCCCCCGACGAGCGGCTGCGCGACCTGGTCGCGGGCTTCCGCCGCCTCGGCCGGGAAGTGGACTGCGCGATCGACCCGCTGCCGGAGGGCACCACCGCGGACGCGGCGTACGGCATCGTGCGCGAGGCGCTGACCAACGTGGCGCGGCACGCGCCCGGCGCCCGCACGCGGGTGGTGTGCCGGTACGGGGACACCCGCACCGACATCCTCGTGACCAGCGAGGCACCGCCCGCCGGGGCGGCGGCGCACGGCACGGGGCTCGGCGGCGGGCGCGGCACGGGCTTCCTGCGCTCCCGGGCGCGGGAGGCGGGCGGCACGCTGTCCAGCGGCCCCACCGAGGCGGGCGGCTGGGAGGTGCGGGCCGTCCTGCCGGGCAGGACCGCGTCCGAGGCCGAGCGGTCCGAGACGCGCGGCTACCGCGTGGCGCAGCTGGTGGCCGCCGCCGGCCTGGTCGCCCAGCCGCTGCTGCCCGCCCTGATCATCCGGGCGGAGACCGCGTCGGGCGGCACGGACGTCTCGGCGGGCGTGCTGTTCGCGCTCCTCGCGGCGGCCCAGGCCGTGGCGCTCCTCTGGCTGCGCGGGGCGCCGCTCGCCGCGAGGGGCGCGCTGCTCGGCCTCGCCCCGCTCTGGCCGGTGGCGATGGCCGCGGGCGACTACACGGGCCCGGCGGCCCTGCCGCCCGTGCTCGGCCTGGTGGCCACGTGCGCGGTGGCGGCTTCCGCGCACGCCCCCGCCCGGCCGCGGCTCGCCTTCTGCCTGGCGGCGGCGGTGGTGCACGCGGGGGCCGCGACCGCCGCCGTCCTCGGCCGGGGCACGGCGGCACCCGCCTGGGCGGTGGGGGCGTGCGCTGTCGCGGGGGCGTCCGCCGCGGTCGGCGCGGCCGGGTGGTGCGGCGTCCTGCGCGGCAGGCGGGAGCGGGCCGACCGGGGCGCGCGGGAACAGCGCGTCGCCGCCTGGACCGAGGAGGCCGTACGGGACGCGTGGGCCGAGCGGCGCCGCATCGCGGCCGGCCTGGAGACCACCGTGCTCGCCCGCACCACCGACGTGGTCGCGGAGGCGGAGGCGGGCAGGCTCGAAGCCACGGCGGAACGCGCCCGCGAGGCCCTGGCCGCGATGCGTGCCCTGCTCGACACCGTCAGGGAGGGCGAGGCGGCGCCGAGCCTGCGCCCGCAGCCGACGCTCCAGGCCCTCGACCTGCTGGCCCAGCAGTGCGGGGCCACGGGCCGCGACGTGGAGATCCACCTGACGGAGCGGGTACCGGAACGCCTGCCCGCGGCCGTGGACCTGGCCGCGTACGGCGCCGCCGAGACGCTGCTCGCCACGGAGGACGAGACCCCGGCACGGCTCGAACTGGACGCCACGGCAGCCGACTTGCTCCTCTCGGTCACGGGAGTGGCGCGGGCGGCCCGCTCCGCGGCGGTACGCGAACGCCTGGCGGCGCGGATCGAGGCGCTGGGCGGCACGGTGACGGCGGACCCGAAGGGCGCGGTCCTGCTCAGCCTGCCGCTGCGCCGGCCGGTCCCGGACGCCGCCGACGAGACGGTGGAGGAGCGATGACCCTCAAGGTGCTGGTGGCCGACGACCAGGGCGTGGTCCGCGCGGGCTTCGCGGCCGTGATCGACGCCGAGGAGGACATGACGGTCGTGGGAGAGGCCGCGGACGGCGCTGAGGCGGTGCGGCTCGCCGAGCAACTGGCACCGGACGTCGTCGTCATGGACGTCCGGATGCCCGGACTGGACGGCATCGCCGCCACCCGCGTCGTCACAGGACGCGCGGACGCGCCGCGCGTGCTGGTCCTGACCACCTTCGACCTCGACGCGTACGTGTTCGACGCCCTGCGCGCCGGAGCCTCGGGCTTCCTCCTCAAGGACGTACGGGTCCCCGAACTCCTGGACGGCATCCGCGTGGTGGCGACCGGCGAGAGCGTCCTGTCCCCCTCCGCCACGCGACGCCTGATCAGCCACTACGCGTCGGCGACGGGACCCCGCACGACCGCGGCCACGGCCGCCGGCGACCCCCTCCAGACCCTGACGGCCCGCGAACGCCACGTACTGGCCCTGGTGGCGCAGGGCCTGAACAACGCGGAGATCGCCGAGGAGTCGCACATCACGGTGGGGACGGTGAAGTCCCACGTGAACGCGCTCCTGCGGAAGCTGGGCCTGCGGGACCGGGTGCAGGCCACGATCCTGGCCTACGACCTGGGCCTGACCCACCCGAACCCACCGGGCCCCCACGCGTGACACCCCCACGCACCCCCGACCACCACCTCCACCCCACACCCCCACACCCCAGACCACCCCCACACCCCCAACGCCCCTCACACCCCAGACCACCACCTCCACCCCACGCCCCCCATCCCCCCACCCAAGGAGCCCCCGTGACCACGGACCCCGTCCGCCGCTTCTCCCCCGCCGACCTCACCGCCCTGGCCTACGCGGTGGTCTGCGTGGGGCTGCTGATCTGGGCCGTGGTGGTGACCGCCATGGACTCCACGGACGAGTCGATGGCGGGAGTGATCCCCCTCCTGGCCACGGCCCCCACGAGCCTGCTGTTCCTGGCCCTGCCGGACGGCGCGGCCTACTTCGCCGCCGCGGTCGTCGCCGGCACCCTGATCAACGCCGCGATCATCAGGTGGTGCGGCCACGCGCTGAGCCGGGGCGCGCGGCGGGGGGCGGGGGAGTGAGGCGGCTTCCGCCGGAATTGAGGCAGACAGGAGCGGGCGGCCTGCCCGAGTACTAAGGTTCCGGTGTGCACTGCATGTGGTGCACATCACATCGGTTCGACCGGCGCACCGGAGGGGACGGCCAACGCACGTTTGAGGTGTGCGCCAGGGGGTGGGGGCTATGTACGAGTTGAGCAAGGGCGCCAACGTGAGTCTGGCGTCCTTGAGCGGGAACGCCGAGAGCATCGACTCCGTGATCGTGGGTCTGGACTGGACGAGTCCGACCGGTGAGGGCGACGCCGACGTCTCGGTTCTGCTGCTCGACGCCGACGGAAAGGTCCGCAGCGACGCGGACTTCTACTTCTACAACAATCCGGTCGCCGCCGACGGCAGCGTGCGGCTCCTGGGCAAGACGCCCACCGGCGGCGGCAGCAAGGATGTGATCAGCTTCGACCTGAGCGCGGTCCCGGAGGCCGTCGACCGGATCGTCGTGGCGGCGAGCCGTTACGACGGCGGGCACTTCGGGGAGCTGGACGACTTACGGCTGACCGTGTCCGACGGCACGGGCGAGGACCTGCTGCGGTTCGCGATCGACGAGGCCGATTCGGTGAGCGCGTTCATCTTCGGTGAGATCTACCGCCGCGCAGGACAGTGGAAGCTGCGGGCCGTCGGCCAGGGGTACGACACCGGGCTGGCGGGCCTGGCCACGGACTTCGGCGTGGACATCGACGACGACGCGGCCGTCGAGCCCGCGGTGTCGCCCGCTGACGAGGAGTCCGCGCAGCCGGCCCCCACGCACGCGCAGCCGTCACCGTCCCTGTCGCCCTCGCTATCCCCTTCGCCTTCGCCTTCGCCTTCGCCTTCGATCTCCCCGTCCCCGTCCCCGTCCCCGTCCCCGGACGGCGTTCCGGCGCCGCGGCGGTCCGAGGAGCAGGCGGCACCGGTGAAGGCACCACGCCCCCGGACGGCGAAGAAGAAGGTCACCCTGCCGAAGGTGGCCAAGAAGTCGCTGGCGGAGAACGAGTCGTGGAAGGAGGCGAGGCTCTTCCCGGTGTCCTCGCTCAAGAGCGACCGGGACCGCGAGATGCGGGCCACCTCGGTGCTCCTGTCGGTGATGGCGAACATCCCCGAGTTCGGCAGAAGGCTCACCGCCGCCTTCGGAGCCCCCGCGGGCCGCATGGAAACGTTCACCGAGGTCTCCCTGCCGCACGGGGACACCCCGCGGCGACCCGACGGAGTGATCCGGGTGGAGCGGGCGGGCAAGCTCTGGACGGCGCTGGTCGAGACCAAGACCAACGGAAACGGGCTGAAGGCCGAACAGGTGCAGGCGTACATGGACATCGCCGCGCGCCGCGGCTACGAGGCCGTGATCACACTGTCGAACGACGTCGCCCTGGAGGGCAGCCCCCTGGTGGACGTCAGGACCGACGGCAGGCGCAAGCACAAGGTGGCCCTGTGGCACCTGTCGTGGGCCGAGGTCGCGCACCAGGCCCAGATGCTGCTCCGCCACGAGGGCGTGGGCAACATGGCGCACGCCTGGCTCCTCCAGGAACTGCTGCACTACGTCCAGCACGAGAACTCCGGCTGCCACGGCTTCCAGAACATGGGCTCGGCCTGGGTCCCCGTACGCAACGGCATCGACGACGAGACCCTGTGCCAGGGGGACCCGCGCACCGTGGAGGTGGTGGAGAGCTGGGAACGGCTCATCCGCCAGGTCTGCCTCAGGCTCGGCGGAGAACTCGGCCAGAAGGTCCTGCCCGTCCAGCGCGCCAAGCGGGGTGTGGACCCGGCGGCCCGGCGCTCCCTCCTGGCGGACACCCTGTGCTCCGAGGGAAGGCTGCGCTCCGAGCTGCGCATCGAGGGCACGCCCGGCGTCCTCGCGGTCACCGCCGACCTGCGGACGGGCCGCATCCGTACGTCAGTCGAGATCCCCGCCCCCGCTCAGGGCTACCCGCTGACCTGGGTCAAACGGCTCGTCAAACGCCTCGCCGAAGCCCCCGCCGACCTGCATGTCGAGACCTTGGTGGAGGACGGGGCGGGCGGTCCGCGGGGCACCCTGGAGCGGCTGCGGCCGGAGCCGGCCGACATCCTGCCGAAGAACGGCACGCGGATCACGGGGTTCCGGCTCTCCCTCTTCAAGGGCATGGGCAACGGCCGGGGCAACGCCGAGTCCGGCTTCATCCGCAGCGTGGACGACGCCGTGCACCGGTTCTACGCCACGGTGGTGACCCACCTGGACAACCCCGCACCCCGCCGCGCGGCCCCGGCGGAACCGTCCCTCACCACGTGACACCGCATCATCGACGGCCTCCGGCCTCCGCACGGCGGGGAACGGAGGCCACCCGCTGGCAGGCCGTTCGGTGGCCCCGTGTCACTCGGCCCGATCCGAGAAGTGGTGCAGCAGGGCGAACGGGGACGACAACGCGGTGCCGCTCAGGGTCAGGACATCGGTGTCCACCGCTTCGAGCACGACGGCGACCGCGAGATCCACGGCGTCGACGGGCCCGGTGGCCGTGCCCGTCCTCTTCGTGCCCGCCCCCGCGGGAACATACTGACCGGGCTCCATCGCGACCCGGACGTCCGCTCTGGTGAGGACCTTCGCCTTGCCCAGACCCTCGGTGGAGTAGACGTACTCCCGGCCCTCGTACGAGATGCGCAGCGCCCGGTCCTCCTTCCGCAGGGCGCGGGCGTTGAACCGCAGCTCCGCGGGCCGGCCGGCGAGGGTCAGCTCGGCCCTGGACAGCGAGGGCTGCCCCGACCTGCGCTTCCCGCGGAAGATCGTCTCCGGGAAGCCGGGACCGCTCAACCGAACGGTGTCCATGCCCTTCTCGGCCGGCCGGTAGAGCGGGCACCGTTCGACGGTGACGTTCCCGAAGCGCCCCACGTCCCCGCTGAGCCCCGCCGTGGGCACCTCGTCCTTGGTACCGGTGCCCTTGGCGCCGGAGCGTCTGGTACCCGATCCGGAGCTGAACGGAATCAGCTCGAACTTCAGGGCTGCACTGCTCGTCTCCATGGCGGCGGCGACACCTTTCTCGCGTAGGTCGCTCCTCGCGTCCCCCATTCTCGTCGCTAGTCGAACGGGTTGAGGGCGCTGCCCAGCTTCTTGGCGCCGCCCGCGAGGTCACCCGCCTTGTCACCGACCCAGTGGGCCGCCTCACCGGCGCCCTTCTCGATGTCGTCCCAGTGCTCGACGACCTTCAGCCCTCCATAGACGACGCCGGTTCCCACGGCGGCACCGACGGTGAACGGAGTGGGCGCCACCATCGCCGCGGTCAAGGAGGCGTTGAAGCCGACCTCCGCGTAGTTGGCCAGGTAGCCGGCCTTGCTCTTCTTCCACTCTTTGCCGTGGTCCATGGTGGCGACGTTGGCCACGGAGAACGCCGTGGCGCCCGCCGAACCGACGATGCCCGCTCCCCGCCACAGACCCGCCGTCTTCGCCGCCGCACCGAACCCGCCGGTCTTCCCGACCGTCAGGAGGTTGGCGTGCCCGGCGCGCGTGACCGCCTGCCCGGAATGGGTCAGCCCGCCGTAGGCGCGAGCCATGTCGTCCGACCCGGCGAAGAAGTTGATGCCCTGATTGGGGGTGAAGCCGAGCACCTTGGCATTCATGAAGCCGCGTGCACGGAGCCTGTCCCAGCCGCCGCCCCATCGGTCACCCAGGAAGCCGGAGCTCAAGGGCACGTTGGCGACGCGCTGGTAGGACGGACTCCGGGAGGCCATGTTGCCGAGCTGTCCGGGGAACCAGCTGCCGGGAGCCGCCAGCGAGCGGATCGGCGGGTTGTAGTTGCCGAGCTTCGTGCCCGCCCAACGGAGGATGGGGCTGCTGCCGGGCGCGGTCCACCGTGTCGCGAGGGCGTCCTTCAGCGGCCCGAGCTTTCCGGTCTTCACCGCGTTGCCCAGCAGCACCTTGGTCCCCGAGAGACCGCTCGCCGCCACGACCTGGGTGGCGGCGGCGACGTTGAACGCGTCGGAGCCGAACTTGATCATCTCGGTGAGGGACTCCTCGTGCGGCTCCAGACCTGGGATCTTCGCGAGCGCATGCGCTTCGAGCCGTGCGACGTAGTCGCCGAGCTTCTCCCCTGGCCGCCGCGACAGATCCTGGGCGTTGGGATCGTCGCTCGCCGCCACCGAGTTGGCCAGTAGCAGCGTCTCCGGCTTGATCCCCTTGCCGTCGTACTGCTCCAGGTCCTTGGCCGTGAACCCCGCCCACAGCAGCCCGGCCATCGGATCACCGTTCTCCAGGCGCAGGAGGGCGGCGCGCTTGCGCAGATCCGGGCCCTGGCTCCGACTCCAGGTCCGCAGCGGCTTCAGCGGCGACAGATGCCCGGTCACCCCGAGCTGCGCGGCCCGGGTGAAAGCCTCACCAAGGCGTTCCTCCAGGCCACCGCGCCCGTCCACGAGCTTCGCCAGCTGCTCCAGATCCTCGGCGTTCGCCCCCCGATACGACATCCCTGCCTCCGTCTCCCGGCCCGCGCCCGGCCTCCGCTGCTCGGCGCATCAGGGTAATCCGGGAAGGCGGACGGCGACGGCCCAGAAGGAACTCCCCGGGGCGGGGGCGGGGGCGGGGCGGGGCAGGTCGGGGCGGCGACGGCCGCCGTCCGCACGGGCATCTACGCCTCCGGGCTCTGCTCCCCGGGTTCTGCTCGCCCGAGGAAGGCTCGGTTGCTTTCACACATTCCGCAGGCTGAGTGGCCCCTCTGACTGCCCTGCGCCCGGTTCGGAGCTGGCCGAGGCCGATCTCCGCTGCGAAGCGGCGATGATCTACCAGCACTCCGAGGAGGAGCGTCAGCAAGAGGCCACGGGGATGCTCGATCGGAGTGTTCGGAAGGCCTGCCGGGCTGTGGCACGCAAACCGGATGATCAGACATCTGGCACGGATGTGGCACGCGGCGGCTGAGCGGAAGCGGACAGCAGAAAGGCCCGGGTCTATGACCTGGGCCTCAGCTATGGAGCGGGTGACGAGAATCGAACTCGCACTCTCAGCTTGGGAAGCTGATGTTCTACCACTAAACTACACCCGCGAAAGACGCCGCTCGAAGCGGTGTCGCAACGTCGCACAGTGTACCCCATACCGGGCCCCGGGCGCTCTCGCCGTGGGGTCCGAGTGCTGTCCGGACGGTGGATGCGCCGTGCGGGGCGAGGGAGTTGGGGCGTAGCGTGGCCGGTGGTCGTGGCGCCTGGAGAGGCGCCCCTTTCGTACCGTAATGTGTGGTTTCGGCGTCGGCCCGGTGAGGGGAAACCGAACGGGACCGAGGCGCCTGAGTGCCGCCTGAGCAGCAGCGGTACGAGTCCGATTACGGTTTTGGGGAAGGGACTCAAGGACTTGATGGAGCGCACCGTCGTCCGATGTGCCGAAGGGCACGTGTTCAGCACCGCGTCGTTCCCGATGCAGAAGGCGGACCGGCTCGGTCCCGGGCGGCTCATCCGATGTCCGCGCTGCGCCCGCCTCCGGCACTCCGTGCCGATCGCCGCCCAGAAGCGGTAGCGGGCGGCGCGGGGAGGAGTGGAGAAGCGCGTGGGCGGGCTTGATTGTGGTCGGCCCGCGCGCTCTGCGTATCCTCGGTGCGTGCTTCTCTCAGACAAGGACATCCGGGGCGAGATCGACTCCGGACGCGTACGGATCGAGCCGTACGACGAATCCATGGTGCAGCCCTCGAGCATCGATGTGCGGCTGGACCGCTACTTCCGGGTGTTCGAGAATCACCGCTACCCCCACATCGACCCCTCCGTCGAGCAGGCCGACCTGACGCGGCTCGTGGAGCCCGAGGGCGACGAGCCGTTCATCCTGCACCCGGGCGAGTTCGTGCTGGCGTCGACGTACGAGGTGATCAGCCTCCCCGACGACCTCGCGAGCCGGCTCGAAGGGAAGTCCAGCCTCGGGCGGCTCGGGCTCGTCACGCACTCCACCGCCGGGTTCATCGACCCGGGGTTCAGCGGGCACGTGACGCTTGAGCTCTCCAACCTCGCCACGCTGCCGATCAAGCTCTGGCCCGGCATGAAGATCGGCCAGCTCTGCATGTTCCGGCTGACCTCGCCCGCCGAGGCACCGTACGGCTCGGAGCGGTACGGGTCGCGCTATCAGGGGCAGCGCGGGCCGACCGCCTCGCGGTCCTTCCTCAACTTCCATCGGACACAGGTGTGAGCAGCGGTATGAGTGACGTGCGCGAGAACCTTACGTACGAGAAGTTCGGCGGCGCGGTGCGTGAGCTCGCGCAGACCATCGCCGACGACGGGTATCAGCCGGATGTCGTGCTGTCGATCGCCCGTGGCGGTGTCTTCGTCGCGGGTGGGCTCGCCTACGCGCTCGACTGCAAGAACATCCACCTGGTGAACGTGGAGTTCTACACGGGGGTGGGCACCACCCTTGAGATGCCCGTCATGCTCGCGCCCGTGCCCAACGCCATCGACTTCACCGACAAGAAGGTGCTCATCGCCGATGACGTCGCCGACACCGGGAAGACGCTGAAGCTCGTCCACGACTTCTGCCTCGACCACGTGGCCGAGGTGCGGTCCGCGGTGATCTATGAGAAGTCGCACTCGCTCGTGAAGTGCGAGTACGTGTGGAAGCGCACCGATGAGTGGATCAACTTCCCGTGGAGCGTCGAGCCGCCCGTCGTGAAGCGCGCCGGCCAGGTCCTCGACGCCTGAGAGCCGGAGCGACGTACGTATCTGCGTCGAGAAGTCGAGAAGTCGAGAAGTCGAGAAGGGCCCGGGGGCGTTGTCCCCGGGCCCTTTTCCTGCGGGGGGGGGCTGACCCCCCGCCTACGTACCGCTAGAACGTTCCCAGCTTGATGATCGACAGGATCGCCAGGAGCTGGATCGAGGCCGCTCCCAGCGCCTTCGGCCACGGCAGGTCGTGGGACTTGCTCACCATCAGGGTGAGCAGCGCGCCCGCCGCGATCCAGGTCGCCCAGCCGAGGAGCTGGACGAAGGTCTGGCCGCCGCCGAGGAACAGGGCCACGATCACGCGGGGCGCGTCCGTGAGGGACATGATCAGCATGGAGAGGCCGACCGTCGGCTGCCAGGCGCCGTCGCCGCCGAGCTGGCGGGCCAGGGTGTGCGTCACCACGCCGAGGACGAAGGCGCTGATGGTGATCGCGATGCCGGTCGTGAGGACGTACGGGACCACCGACGAGAGCGTGGCGTTGATCGCGTCCGAGCGGGCGTCGTCGAAGCCGAAGATCGCCAGCAGGCCGTAGAGGAACGTGACGACGGCGGCCGGGCCCCACATCGCGTAGTCCCGCATCTGCAGGAACGTCGGGGACGGGCGCAGCACGATGCCGCGCAGCAGGTCCTTCCAGTGCAGGCGCGGCCCCAGGGGCGCCGCGGCGGCCTGGCCCGCGCGGTAGGTGTCGCCCTGGGTGTAAGCGTCCTCGCCGATGGCGAATGCCTGGGTGTGACCAGGGTTGTTGGCCGCGTACGGGTCGTGGCCGCCCTGGGGGCCGTGGCCGTGGTCGCCGCCGAAGTACTCCGGCTCGCCGTGGCCGCCGTCGGCTTGGGGCCACCCCTGGCCGCCCCCGCCGTACTGCTGGCCGCCACCGGCGTACTGGGGACCGCCCCCGCCGTACTGGGGACCGCCGCCGTACTGCGGGCCGCTCCCGTAGCGGGGGCCGCCGCCCTGCTGCGGGTTCGGCGGCACGGGTGGGTAGCCGTACGGCTGCTGCCCCTGGGGGGCCTGCTGTCCGTACGGCTGCTGCCGCGGTTGTTGTTGCGGTCGCGATTGCGGGGCGCGGTCGTCCCGGCCGCGTCCGATCCTGAATCCAGCCACGAATCGAACGTACCTGGTCTTCGGGGGCGGGGTCGTCCCTCCTCGGGAGGAGACGGGGTTTGCGGCCGACCTGTGACAACCCCTAGGGGAACCCTGAAGGGTTTGCCACAGGCCCAGCACCGATAGCCCCGGAAGCCCCGGAAGCCCCCGAGCATGGCGCCTAGCGGCCGATCACCGCCCCGTACGCGTACGGGTGCGAGGACGCGGGCAGGCCGATGGACTTGGGGGTGACGTTCGTGCTGCCGGTGGACATGCCGCCGGGCAGGTTCCAGACGCCGCCCGCCGAGGCGTTCTCGCCGGGGGCCGCGACGGAGACGTCGGGGCGGCCGTCGCCGTCGTAGTCGGTGGTGGCGAGGGTCGTGCCGAAGGCGTCGCCCTTCTCGGCCGTGCCCGGGACACCGGCGGAGTCCTGCTGGTACGCGACCGCGTCCGCCGCGCCCGAGGTGTCGAGGATGCCGTTCTTGCCGCCCTTGAGGACGGTGACGGAGCCGGCGCCCGCCGCGCTGCCGATCGCCTCGCCGGGGGCGCCTGCGACCAGGTCGTCCCTGCCGTCGCCGTCGAGGTCGGCGGCGGTGAGCGCGTTGCCGAAGTCGTCGCCCGTCTCCGCGACGCCGGGGATGCCCGGGGTGTCCTGGTTGAGGGTCTGGCCCTCCCAGATGAGGCCGTTGGGGCCGCCGTAGTGGATGTGGACGCCGCCGCCCTCGGTCAGTTCCTCGGGGCCGCACGGGTCGTCGATGTTCTCGTCGGCGATCTCGCGGCAGTTGCCGAGAGCGAGGTCGTCGCGGCCGTCGCCGTTGAAGTCGCCGCCGGCGAGGGCGTTCGCGGCGCCGTTGGAGCTGCTCCAGGTGAGGTGGAAGCGGCCCTCGGTCTTGTCGTAGGCGTGCACTTGGACGTGGGACTGCGTGTAGGGCTGGTTCCGCGTGTAATAGGCGACGGCCAGGTCGTCGCGGCCGTCGGAGTCGAAGTCGCCGGTGGTCATGACAGGGGCGCGGCCCCCCATGCGGTCGCCCATGAGGGGCTCGGTGCGGGCGGCGAACGGGTTGACGTTGGCGACGACCTTGTCCTTGCCGCCGACCGCCAGGTCCACGTCGCCGTCACCGGTGAAGTCGGCGGCGGCCAGCGCGTTCCCGTACGCGTCGCCGGACTTCGCGCCGCGGGCCGCGGTGTTGGCCAACGCGAAGCCGTCGCCGGTGCCGTAAAGGACGGTGACGGAGCCGGCGTCCGTCTTGGTGTCGATGTCCTCCCCGGGGGCGCCGACGACGAGGTCGGCGTACGGGTCGTCGTCCACGTACGCCGTGGTCAGCGCCCCGCCGAAGCGGTCGCCCGCCTCCGGGGTGCCGGGGACCTCGACGGTGGCCTGGGTGATGCGGCGCACGCCGTTCGAGCCGGGGCCGCCGGGGCCGCCGAAGACGACGCTCACGTAGCCGGCCTTGGCCTTGCCGTCGACGGTGCCGCTGGGTATGCCGACGGCGAGGTCGGCGTACCCGTCACCGTCGAAGTCGCTCCGCACGGGCTTGTCGGGGGCGGCGGTCGCCGTGGCCGCGAGGGGCAGCGTGAGACCGCCGGCGGCCAGCGCGGTGGCCGCGGCGAGGGCGAGTGTGCGTGCGCGCACGGGGGCTCCAACTCTGCGGGATCGGGTGGGGAGTTGCTTCACCTCTGAGACATCTGAGGTTGGCGGAGGGTTGTGCGGGGCTTCAGCGCGCGACGTCTCGCCGGGGCGCGGGTAAGGGAAACCGGGCCCGCGCTGGGGCGCGGGCCCGGTGGATAGAGCGGCGGATGGAGCGGCGGCCGGACCGGCGGCCGGAGCCGGGGAATGGGCCGGGGAACGGCCGCGGTATGGAGCGGTGCGGCGGTGGCGTCAGTCCGCGAAGTTGGCGCCGAGGCTGGGCGCACCCGCGTCGGACATGCCGAGCGTGGACGTGTAGACGCCGCTCGTGCCGGAGAGCGAGCCGTTCTGCCCGGCGTCCAGGACGTACAGCGCGCCGTTGCCGCTGTTCTCGCCGGACGCGCCGACGGCGACGTCCCCGCGGCCGTCGCCGTTCAGGTCGTCGACGTGGACGTCCAGGCCGAAGAAGTCCTCCTTCTCGTCGGTGTTCGGGACACCGGGGGAGTTCTGGCTGAGCAGCTTGGAGCCCGCCGTGGCGAGGCCCGAGCCGTCCGCCGCGCCGTAGACGACGGTGATGGAGCCCGCGTCGGTGACGCCGTCCAGGTTCTCGCCGGGGGAGCCGACGACCAGGTCGAGGTGGCCGTCGCCGTTGATGTCACCGAGGTCGAGTTCGGCGCCGAACGCGTCGCCCTTCTCGCCGCTGCCCGGCACGCCCGAGCTGTCCTGCGTGATGACCTGGCTGCCGCCGTACGGGCCGTTCGCGTTGCCCTTCACCACGTGCACGCTGCCGCCCTTGTGGGCGCCCGCGATGCCGTCGTCCCAGGTCAGGCCGATGATGATGTCGCCGTAGCCGTCGCTGTCGGTGTCGCCCACGTCGGTGATGTGGCCGCCGGGGAGCCGCTGGACGCCGCTCGTCGTGACACCGCTGGGGCTGCCGGGCAGCCAGAGGTTGGCGTTGTAGCCGTCGGCGGTGGAGAAGCCGTCGACGATCAGGTCGTCCCTGCCGTCGCCGTCGATGTCACCGGAGTGCAGGTTGATGGGGCCCGCGTCCTCGCCGCTGATGATGGGCGGCAGGACGGTGTAGCGGCCGCCGGTGCCGCCGGTGCGGGTGAAGCCGCCCTTGTAGACGTCGATGGTGGCGGCGCCCGAACTGGAGCCGATGGCGAGGTCCGCCTTGCCGTCGCCGTTGAAGTCGCCCGCCTGGATGGGCCCGCCGAAGAGGTCGTGCTTGGTGGGGCGCGGGTCCTTCAGCGTGGTGCCGCCGGACAGGCCGTTCTTCGAGCCCCACAGGATCTGTACGGTGCCGCCGTCGACGTCGGAACCGACGTCCTCGCCGACCGCGGCTACCGCCAGGTCGTCGTATCCGTCGCGGTCGAAGTCGCCGTACGCGGTGTCGGCGCCGAAGAGGTCGCCCTTCTCCGCGCTGCCGGGCACACCGGAGCTGTTCTGGCTGTACGTGACGTGCTTGCGCCGGGCGCCGCCGTACGTCACGACGACCTGGCCGGCGCTGTCCTTGCCGTTGACGTGGGCGCGGGAGGCGGAGGTGGCGAGGTCGGCGTCGCCGTCACCGTTGAAGTCGGCGTCGGGCCGGGTGGCGGTGGGCGGCTCCGCGGCCGACGCGGTGGACGCCGTGACGGTGAGCAGTCCACCGGTCAGCGCGGCGGCGGCGGCCGTCGCCGCGGCGAGCCGCATGCGTCTGCGGGTGGTGGTGCGCTGGTACTGGGCCATGCGGGTCTCCTGCGGCGTGCGGGGATGCCTGGCGGGCATCCGCGGAGGGTGTGGTCGGCGGAAGTGCGCTGCCGGGCGCGTTCACCGGGGGTTCTCCGTGGTCTCGCGCCGTGGTCGGCGCAAGGGAGACCTCTGATGGGGGCCGAGGGTTGTAGGGGAACGCGGAGAACTTCGGGAGACGAGTGAGGGCCGTGACGGACATCAACTAAACGCCGCGCAAGGGCCGTTCGGGCACCCGCCCTTCGGTGCGGGTGCCGTGGGCCGGGGTCAGGGCCAGGGTCAGCGGACGGTGTGGCCGAAGCCCGCGTTCACGCCGCCGACGCCGAAGTCCGTACCGTTGAACGAGGCGACGGAGGACGAGGTCAGACCGGTCGCCGTGCCGCGCAGGACCCAGACGGCGCCGACCTCCTGGGTGGTGCCGATGTCCTCGGCCGTGGCGCCCGTGGACAGGTCGGCCCTGCCGTTCTTGTTGATGTCCTTGAGCCGTACGGAGGTGCCGAAGTGGTCGCCCGCCTCCGCGACGCCGGGCACGCCCGCGGTCTCCTGGTGCCACGCCTTGCCCGAGGTGAACGCGCCGCCGCTGGACTTCAGGAGCACGACGCTGCCGGCGCCCTCGACCGCGTCGACGGTCTCGCCGGGCGCGCCCACCGCGAGGTCGGCGAGACCGTCACCGGTGACGTCGCCGGCGGAGACGGCCGAGCCGAAGGCGTCGTCCGCCTCGTCGGTGCCGGGCACGCCCGCACTCGCCTGGCTGTACGTGACGGGGGCGCCGAACTTCCCCTCGCCGCCGAACCGCACGCTCACCGAACCGCCCTTGCCGCCGCGCCCGTTGCGGGAGGCGCCGGTGACCAGGTCGGCGTAGCCGTCGCCGTTCACGTCACCGGCGGTGGCCGCGTCGCGCGTGACGGACGGGTCGTCGCCCTCGCCGAGCACTTCGGCCCGGTAGCCGTAGTCGCCCACGCCGCCGTTCATGTGCGCGGTCCAGGCACCGCCGTCGGCGCGCTCGCCGTACAGGACGAAGCCGACCCCGTCCTTGCTCTTGAAGTTGCCCGCGACCATGCCCTCCAGGCGTACGCCCTCGGGAATGAAGTCGACCTCAAGGCCCCACGCCCGGCCGTCCTCGCCCGCGTTGGAGTAGAACCACCAGTTGTCGCCGCTGACCACGGCGAGCTGGGCGGAGCCGTCGTAGTCGAGGTCGGTCCACGCGGTGGCCTCGCCGAAGCGGCCCCCGGTGTCGGCGGGGGCGTTCACGACGTGGCCGCCGGAGGTGAAGCCGTTCTTGCCGCCCTTGACGACGGTGACGGAGCCGGAGGGCTTGCCGCTGACCCGCTCGCCGGGGGCGCCGACGATCAGGTCGGCGTAGCCGTCGCGGTCGACGTCACCACTGCTGACGTTCTCCCCGAACTCGTCCTCGGCCTCCTTGACCCCGGGCACGCCCGCGGTGTCCTGCGTGACGGTGACCGCGCGCCCCTCGGAGACGCCGCCCGCCGAACCGAAGGTCACGGTCACGGAGTTGCTGAGGGGCGACCCGACCGCGAGGTCCCGGTACCCGTCCCCGTTGAAGTCGTCCTTCAGGGCGGTGGCCGCGCTCGCGGTACCGGCCAGCGGCAACGTGAGCCCCGCGGCGGCGAGGACGGCGACGGATGCGGTGACGGCCAGGCTTCGTACGCGCACGAGGGCTCCCGGAAGTGGGCGATGGGGCGGGCTTCCGGTGGTGTGACGGGTGAGGTGTACGAAGGGTTGTGCGAAGACGGCGTACGAGTAAAAGGAACCCGCTCGCCCCCGCGCCCCATGCACTCCACACGCCCCACGTGCCCCACGCGCGTCTCACCCCGCTCACCGCAGGGTCAGGAAAGTCACCGCATGGTCAGGAACTCCGCGGTGGAGAAGCTGACGGACGGTGCGCGCGAGACGAGATCGCCCGCCGCACGGCCCGGATAGACGCCCACGGTGTCCTCGGTGTCGCCCCGGTAGGTGCGCAGAACGAGGTCGGCGCGCTCGTCACCGTCGAAGTCGGCGACCTGGAGCACCTGGGTCGTGCCCTTGCCCCGCGGCCCGACGAGGGCGGTGGCGTTGGCCGCGAACCCGGCCGCACGGCCGCGGAAGACCCGCACGTCGCCGGCGGCGCCCCCGGACCCGCTGCCGGGCCCGCTCATCACCAGCTCGCTGAGCCCGTCCCCGTCGAGGTCCCCCGCGTCCACGGCCACGTCCCTGGCCTCCAACGACTCCCGCAGGGTGCCGGGCACCTCGTACCGCAGGGCGACCCCCTTCGGCGTGGCGACGGCCGCGTCCATGCCCCTGCCCTTGCCGAAGCGGCCGAACACGACGTCCGTCCCCGCGGGGAGGAGCACCCCGGTCTCGCCGGGCCCGTCGGCGCCGCCGAGTACGACGGCACCGGGGGCGGCGCCCGAGGGGCCCGCGGCCTTGCGGACGAGCACGTCGTCGTAGCCGTCGCCGTCGACATCCGTGGCACGGCCGGACACGAGGTTGTTGCCGGGCGCGGCGACCGGGGCGCCTGCCGCGCGGGGCGCGCCCGTCCGCTTGAACGGGCCGCGCAGGAACGAGATGCGGGCCCCGCTGGCGTGCAGCACGAGGTCGCTCGCGCCGTCCCCGTCGAAGTCGCCGCAGACCGGCTGGTCGGGCCAGTCGTTGCCGAAGCGCGCCCGTTCGGGCACCCGCAGCTTGACCGCCTTGCCGCCCAGGCCCTCGGGCGAGCCGAAGAGTATCTGCAGCGGCACGGGCGGGCGGCCCTGTCCGTCGTACGGCGGGTCGGTGGAGACGATCAGGTCGCTGAAGCCGTCCCCGTCCAGGTCGCAGCTCGCCTCCGACTCGAAGGCCGCGGGCAGTTCGCCGTCCGTGCGGGCCCCGTTGGCGTGCGCGCTGAGCAGTTGCCGGGCGCCCGGCACGAGGCTGTTCTTGCCGCCGTTGCCGTTCTTGCCGCCCTTGCCGCCCTTGCCGCCGTAGACGATGCCGATGCCCGCGTCGTCGCCGTGGTCGCGGTGGACGAGGTCGTCGAGTACGAGGTCACGGGCGCCGTCACCGTTGAAGTCGTCGTCGGTCTCGCTGCCGTCGCCGCGGGGTACGGGCCGCTGGGGGGTGGCCTTGCCCGCCGCCAGACCGAGGGCCCGGTCGCCGGCGCCCTTGTCGCCGCCGCCGTCACCGTGGCCGCCGCAGCCGGAGAGCAGCAGGGCGCAGCTCAGGGCGGCGGCGCCCGCGACCGTACGGCGCCTCGCGCGGCGTCTCACACCGCCGCGTCCCGCACCTCGTACCCCGGCACCGCGCATGCCCCTCACCCATCCCGAAAGCCTCGGCGGACAACAACCAGCCCATGATGCTCTCGCTCCGCGCGCGGGATAAGGGCCGCGGGGTGCTGTCTGCGTCACGTCGGCCCGGCGGCCCGGCAGTGGCGCGGGCAGTGGCGCGGACACCGGCACGGGCCTGACACGGGCATAGGCGTGGCCCTGGCCCTGGTCGTGGTCGGGGCCCTGGCCCTGGTCGTGGAAATCCGTACAACCGTTCCAGCGCACCGGAGGTCTTGAACGCGTATCTCTGATCGACTTCTTAGGGGGAACCGGACGTGCGACGCCACATCCGTCACGCCATCGCGATCGCCGCGGCGGCCACCACGCTCGCCGGAGGGCTGCTGGCCGCCGGCGGCACCCGGGCCGAGGCCGCCGCCGCAGGCCCCGCGGCCACCCGGTACTCCGACGACTTCAACGGCGACGGCTACCACGACCTGGCCCTCGGCGCCCCGGACGCCGGCGTGGACGTCACCGGCACGGACGGGGCCACCACGAGGCTGGGCGCCGCCGGCTACGTCACCGTCTCGTACGGCGGCAAGTACGGTGCGCAGAAGACCGGCCTGCGCGCCCTCACGCAGAACAGCCCCGGGGTGCCGGGCGACGCGACCGGGAACGCGCGGTTCGGGCAGGTCCTCACCAGCGGCGACTTCAACGCCGACGGCTACGCGGACCTCGCCGTGGGCACGGCGGACGAACAGGTCGGCCTGCTCTGGGGCAGCGCCGCCGGCCTCAAGGGCGGCACGCGGATGGCCGACCCCCTGAACCGGCACGGCTTCGGCGCGGTCCTGAAGGCCGGTGACTTCACCGGCGACGGCAAGACCGACCTGGTCGTCGGCTACTCCACCTCGCTGCGCCTCTTCAAGGGCCCCTTCAAGGCCGACGGCACGCCCGCCTCGACGCAGAAGATCGAGATCGGCCGCGACTACCCCGTCTACGACGAGGCGGCCCAGGACAAGATCGCCGTGGGCCGCGTCAACAAGGGGTCCATCGACGACCTCGTCGTGCTCGGCGAGAGGCACACGCGGGGCCGCATCCTCCTCGGCGGGGCCTCCGGCCTGCGCTTCACCCCGGTCACCGTGCGCGGCGGCACCAGCGTGGCCGTCGCGGACCTCGACAAGGACGGCTACGGCGACATCGCGGTGGGCGACGGGGAGTCGGTGCTCGACACCGAGAAGGACGCGGGCGTGGTCCGGGTCAACTACGGCTCGTCCGCGGGCGTGGACCCGGACCGCGGCATGCGGATGTTCACCGAGGACAGCCCCGGCATCCAGGGCGGCGTGCGGCGGGGCGACCGGTTCGGCCAGTCCGTCACCGCGGCCGACCTCGACCGGGACGGTTACGCCGACCTGGTCGTCGGCGCTCCCGGTGAGGGGAAGCCCGACTGCGAGGAGTGCGGGAACACCGGCGGTGGCCTGTACGTCCTGAAGGGGACGTCCAGGGGCCTCACCGGCACCGGTTCCGCGTTCTACGCCTACGACGCGCCCGGCCTGCCGACTCCCGCCGGCGTCTACCGCGTCCCCGCGCGGCTCAAGGCGACCGACCTGAACAACGACAAGCAGCCCGAGATCGCCGTCCCGGTCCGGGCGGCCTCGCCGCAGGTCTGGTC
Source organism: Streptomyces sp. NPDC050703 (assembly GCF_040654435.1). Taxonomy (NCBI): domain Bacteria; kingdom Bacillati; phylum Actinomycetota; class Actinomycetes; order Kitasatosporales; family Streptomycetaceae; genus Streptomyces; species Streptomyces sp. NPDC050703. The sequence continues at coordinate 20,293 of NZ_JBFAHX010000033.1, read as the reverse complement.
GGTCGGCACGAAGTCCGGCAAGCTCGCCGGTTCCTCCTCCACGCGCGTCGTGCGGCCGCCGGTCGACTCCGCGGTCGGCACGGGCCCCGAGTTCGGCGTGCTCGCACGCTGACGGCTTGCCGTCCCCCGTCCCCGGGAGCGGCCGGCGGAACGCGACAGGCCGGCCCCGCCCGAGGGCGGGACCGGCCTGTGCGGACGGGACGCGGTGACGGTTACTTCACCGGCTCCGGCTCCGGCGCGTCCGTCGTCTCCTCGTCGCCCGCCGGGTCGACCGGCGTCTTCACCGAGTCGAGCAGGAGCTGCGCGACGTCCACGACCTGGACGGACTCCTTCGCCTTGCCGTCGTTCTTCTTGCCGTTGACCGAGTCGGTCAGCATGACCAGGCAGAACGGGCAGGCGGTCGACACGATGTCGGGGTTCAGCGACAGCGCCTCGTCGACCCGCTCCGTGTTGATGCGCTTGCCGATGCGCTCTTCCATCCACATCCGGGCGCCGCCGGCGCCGCAGCAGAAGCCGCGCTCCTTGTGGCGGTGCATCTCCTCGTTGCGCAGCCCGGGGACCTTGCCGATGATCTCGCGCGGCGGCGTGTAGATCTTGTTGTGGCGGCCCAGGTAGCACGGGTCGTGGTACGTGATGATGCCCTCGACCGGGGTCACCGGGACCAGCTTGCCCTCGTCCACCAGGTGCTGGAGGAGCTGGGTGTGGTGGATGACCTCGTAGTCGCCGCCGAGCTGCGGGTACTCGTTGCCGATCGTGTTGAGGCAGTGCGGGCAGGTGGCGACGATCTTCTTCGCCGACTTCGGCTTCGCCGACTCGGGCGTCACCTTGCCGTCGTCGTCGAGCTCCTCGCCGAACGCCATGTTCAGCGCCATGACGTTCTCCTGGCCGAGCTGCTGGAACAGCGGCTCGTTGCCGAGGCGGCGGGCGGAGTCACCGGTGCACTTCTCGTCACCGCCCATGATCGCGAACTTGACGCCCGCGATGTGGAGGAGCTCGGCGAACGCCTTGGTCGTCTTCTTGGCGCGGTCCTCCAGGGCTCCCGCGCAGCCGACCCAGTACAGGTACTCGACCTCGGTGAGGTCCTCGATGTCCTTGCCGACGACCGGCACCTCGAAGTCGAGCTCCTTGAGCCACTCAAGGCGCTGCTTCTTGGCGAGGCCCCAGGGGTTGCCCTTCTTCTCCAGGTTCTTGAGCATCGTGCCCGCCTCGGACGGGAACGCGCTCTCGATCATCACCTGGTAGCGGCGCATGTCGACGATGTGGTCGATGTGCTCGATGTCGACCGGGCACTGCTCGACGCAGGCGCCGCAGGTGGTGCAGGACCACAGGACGTCCGGGTCGATGACGCCGTTCTCCTCGACCGTGCCGATCAGCGGGCGCTCGGCCTCGGCGAGGGCCTCGGCGGGGACGTCGGCCAGCTGCTCCGCCGTCGCCTTCTCGTCGCCCTCCATCGTCTTGCCGCCGCCCGCGAGCAGGTACGGGGCCTTGGCGTGCGCGTGGTCGCGCAGCGACATGATCAGGAGCTTGGGGGAGAGGGGCTTGCCCGTGTTCCACGCGGGGCACTGCGACTGGCAGCGGCCGCACTCGGTGCAGGTGGAGAAGTCCAGCAGGCCCTTCCAGGAGAACTGCTCGACCTGCGAGACGCCGAAGACGGCGTCGTCGGCCGGGTCCTCCCAGTCGATCGGCTGTCCGCCGGACGTCATCGGCTGGAGCTCGCCGAGGGCGGTGCCGCCGTTCGCCTCGCGCTTGAACCAGATGTTCGGGAAGGCCAGGAAGCGGTGCCAGGCCACGCCCATGTTGGTGTTCAGGGCGACGACGATCATCCAGATGAAGGAGGTCGCGATCTTCAGTCCGGCGAAGAAGTACGTGAGGTTCTGGAGGGTGGCGGTGTCCATGCCCTCGAACCAGGAGACCACCGGGTACGAGATGAAGAACGACGCCTCGTAGGAGTCGACGTGGTGCTGGGCGCCCTCCAGGGCGTGCAGCGTGAAGATGCAGACGCCGACGATGAGGATGACGGTCTCGACGAAGTACGCCTGGCCGGTCTTGGAGCCCGCGAAGCGGGACTTGCGCCCCGGCTTGTCGGGGCGGTTCAGCTGCCGGATGACGATCAGCGTGAGGATGCCGAGCACGGTCATGGTGCCGATGAACTCGACGAACATGTTGTACGGCGCCCAGTCGCCGATGACCGGCAGCATCCAGTCGGCCCGGAAGAGCTGGCCGATGGCGTTGACGATCGTCAGCAGCAGCGAGAAGAAGCCCACCGCCACGAACCAGTGCGCGAAGCCGACGATGCCCCACTTGTTCATGCGGGTGTGGCCGAGGAACTCCTTGACCACGGTGACGGTGCGCTGCCAGGGGTTGTCGGTCCGCAGCCCGGCCGGCACGGGCTGGCCGAGCCGCACGAACCGGTAGATCTGCACGATGGCACGGCCGAACAGCGCGACGCCGACCGCGATTAGGACCAGCGACACGATGATCGCGGCGAGTTGCATTTGGGGCTCCTCGGGCCTGCGAGGCGAACTATTACGCGGACTATTACGCGGGACTATTACTAAGCGGTAACTTATGCAGTCCGTCTGAGACTACCCATTTAAGCGGCCCCGCTGCACCCGGCAACGCGGTGATCTGCGTCGCTCAGGCCACCCTTGCCGCGCCTCACGTCCGAGGTGCGCCCCGCCAGGGGCGCGGGGAACTGCGCGACCAGCCACGACGCGCCCGCAGTCGAGAAGAACCCGGAGACCCCCAGGTTGCGCGTAAGCAAGGGATAAGAGTTGAGCCCCCCAGACTCACTTCTGTTGACGCCGGCGCAGCGACCATGCATGCTTGAGTCAGATCCACTCAAGAAGTACACCTGGAGGAACCGAAATGGCACGTGCGGTCGGCATCGACCTGGGCACGACTAACTCCGTCGTCAGCGTTCTGGAAGGCGGCGAGCCCACCGTCATCACCAACGCCGAGGGCGCCAGGACCACGCCGTCCGTCGTCGCCTTCGCGAAGAACGGCGAGGTGCTGGTCGGCGAGGTGGCCAAGCGGCAGGCGGTCACCAACGTCGACAGGACCATCCGGTCGGTCAAGCGCCACATGGGCACCGACTGGAAGGTGGACATCGACGACAAGGGATTCAACCCCCAGCAGATCTCGGCGTTCATCCTGCAGAAGCTCAAGCGCGACGCCGAGGCGTACCTGGGCGAGAAGGTCGCCGACGCGGTCATCACCGTCCCGGCGTACTTCAACGACTCGGAGCGCCAGGCCACCAAGGAGGCCGGTGAGATCGCGGGCCTGAACGTCCTGCGCATCGTCAACGAGCCCACCGCCGCCGCCCTCGCCTACGGCCTCGACAAGGACGACCAGACCATTCTGGTCTTCGACCTCGGTGGCGGCACCTTCGACGTCTCGCTGCTTGAGATCGGCGACGGCGTCGTCGAGGTGAAGGCCACGAACGGCGACAACCACCTCGGTGGTGACGACTGGGACCAGCGCGTCGTCGACTACCTGGTCAAGCAGTTCAACAACGGCCACGGCGTGGACCTCTCCAAGGACAAGATGGCGCTCCAGCGCCTGCGCGAGGCGGCCGAGAAGGCCAAGATCGAGCTGTCCTCCTCCACGGAGACCACGATCAACCTGCCCTACATCACGGCCTCCGCCGAGGGCCCGCTGCACCTGGACGAGAAGCTCACGCGCGCCCAGTTCCAGCAGCTCACGTCCGACCTCCTGGAGCGCTGCAAGACGCCGTTCCACAACGTCATCAAGGACGCGGGCATCCAGCTCTCCGAGATCGACCACGTCGTTCTCGTCGGCGGCTCGACCCGCATGCCCGCCGTCGCCGAGCTGGTCAAGGAGCTGACCGGCGGCAAGGACGCCAACAAGGGTGTGAACCCGGACGAGGTCGTCGCCATCGGCGCCTCGCTCCAGGCCGGTGTCCTCAAGGGCGAGGTCAAGGACGTCCTGCTCCTCGACGTGACCCCGCTGTCCCTCGGCATCGAGACCAAGGGCGGCATCATGACCAAGCTCATCGAGCGGAACACCACGATCCCGACGAAGCGCTCCGAGATCTTCACGACGGCCGAGGACAACCAGCCGTCCGTCCAGATCCAGGTCTACCAGGGCGAGCGCGAGATCGCGGCGTACAACAAGAAGCTCGGCATGTTCGAGCTGACCGGCCTCCCGCCGGCCCCGCGCGGCGTCCCGCAGATCGAGGTCTCCTTCGACATCGACGCCAACGGCATCATGCACGTGACCGCGAAGGACCTGGGCACGGGCAAGGAGCAGAAGATGACCGTCACCGGCGGCTCGTCGCTGCCGAAGGACGAGGTCGACCGCATGCGCCAGGAGGCCGAGAAGTACGCGGACGAGGACCACGCCCGCCGCGAGGCCGCCGAGTCCCGCAACCAGGGCGAGCAGCTCGTCTACCAGACGGAGAAGTTCCTCAGCGACAACGCGGAGAAGGTCCCCGCCGAGGTCAAGACCGAGGTCGAGGAAGCCGTCGGCGAGCTGAAGGAGAAGCTCAAGGGCGAGGACACGGCCGAGATCCGCACCGCCACCGAGAAGGTCGCCGCCGTCTCGCAGAAGCTGGGCCAGGCGATGTACGCCGACGCCCAGGGCGCGCAGGCCGCGGGCGGCGCCGAGGGCGCGGCCCCCGGCGGCGAGCAGGCCAAGGACGACGACGGTGTCGTCGACGCCGAGATCGTCGACGACGAGAAGGACCAGAAGGGTGGCGCCGCCTGATGACCGAGGAGACCCCGGGCTTCGGCGAGAACGCCGAGAAGTCTGACGTCCCCTCCGGCGCCACCTCTGACGACGCGGCGCCGAAGGCCGCCGAGCCCTCCAGCGAGGAGGGCCCGGCGGCCCCGGCCGGGGACACGGAGAGCAAGACGTCCGCGCAGGACGCCGGCCTGACCGCCCAGCTGGACCAGGTGCGCTCCGCGCTCAACGAGCGCACCGCGGACCTCCAGCGGCTGCAGGCCGAGTACCAGAACTACCGCCGTCGGGTGGAGCGCGACAAGGTGTCGGTGAAGGAGATCGCCTCGGCGAACCTCCTGTCCGAGCTCCTGCCGACCCTCGACGACATCGGCCGCGCCCGTGAGCACGGCGAGCTGGTCGGCGGCTTCAAGTCGGTCGCCGAGTCGCTCGAAACGGTCGTCGCCAAGCTGGGCCTCCAGCAGTTCGGCAAGGAGGGCGAGCCCTTCGACCCGACGATCCACGAGGCCCTGATGCACAGCTACGCACCGGATGTCACCGAGACGACGTGCGTCGCGATCCTGCAGCCGGGGTATCGCATCGGCGAGCGCACCATCCGCCCCGCGCGGGTGGCCGTCGCCGAGCCGCAGCCCGGCGCGCAGACCGTCAAGGGCGACGAGGCCGAGGGCTCCGCGGCCTCCGCGGCCGCGGAGAAGACGGACGAGAAGGAGACCGGTGGCCCGGACGAGGGCTGAAGGTCACGACATGAGTGAGGAGGGACGTCGGGGATGAGCACCAAGGACTTCATCGAGAAGGACTACTACAAGGTCCTCGGCGTCCCCAAGGACGCCACCGAGGCCGAGATCAAGAAGGCGTACCGGAAGCTCGCCCGCGAGAACCACCCGGACGCCAACAAGGGAAACGTCAAGGCGGAGGAGCGCTTCAAGGAGATCTCCGAGGCGAACGACGTCCTCGGTGACCCCAAGAAGCGCAAGGAGTACGACGACGCGCGTGCTCTCTTCGGCAACGGCGGGTTCCGGCAGGGCCCCGGGGCCGGCGGCGGATCGTTCAACTTCGACCTGGGCGACCTCTTCGGAGGCGGCGCCCAGGGCGGAGGCGGCGGCGGTGCGGCCGGCGGCTTCGGGGGCGGCCTCGGTGACGTCTTCGGGGGCCTGTTCAACCGCGGCGGCGCGGGTGCCGGAGCCGGCACGCGTACGCAGCCGAGGCGCGGCCAGGACATCGAGTCCGAGGTCACGCTGAGCTTCACGGAGGCGGTGGACGGCGCGACGGTGCCGCTCCGCATGTCCTCCCAGGCGGCCTGCAAGGCCTGTTCCGGCACCGGCGACAAGAACGGCACGCCCCGCGTGTGCCCGACCTGTGTCGGCACGGGCCAGGTGTCGCGGGGCGGCGGCGGCGGTTTCTCGCTGACCGACCCGTGCGTGGACTGCAAGGGCCGGGGCCTGATCGCCCAGGACCCCTGCGACGTCTGCGGCGGCTCGGGACGCGCCAAGTCGTCCCGCACCATGCAGGTGCGCATCCCCGCGGGCGTCTCCGACGGCCAGCGGATCAGGCTGCGCGGCAAGGGCGCCCCGGGTGAGCGCGGAGGCCCCGCCGGCGACCTGTATGTCGTGGTGCACGTCGACAGTCACCCGGTCTTCGGCCGCAAGGGCGACAACCTGACGGTCACGGTGCCGGTGACGTACCCGGAGGCGGCCCTCGGCGGCGAGGTGAAGGTGCCGACGCTCGGCGGCCCGCCCGTCACGCTGAAGCTGCCGTCCGGCACGCCCAACGGACGTACGATGCGGGCCCGCGGCAAGGGCGCGGTCCGCAAGGACGGCACCCGGGGCGATCTGCTCGTGACGGTGGAGGTGTCGGTCCCGGCCGACCTGTCCGACTCCGCGAGGGAAGCCCTGGAGTCCTACCGCGAGGCGACCGCGGGCGACGACCCGCGGGCAGACCTGTTCAAGGCCGCGAAGGGAGCATGAGATGGACGGCCGTCGTCGACAGTCCGGATTCAGTAGCGCGTATCAACTCACCGACGAGACGCCGGTGTACGTCATCTCGGTGGCCGCCCAGCTCAGCGGCCTCCACCCGCAGACCCTGCGGCAGTACGACCGCCTGGGTCTGGTCTCCCCGGACCGCACGGCGGGCCGCGGCAGGCGTTACTCCGCCCGTGACATCGAGCTGCTCCGCACGGTGCAGCAGCTGTCGCAGGAGGAGGGCATCAACCTCGCCGGCATCAAGCGGATCATCGAGCTGGAGAACCAGGTCGCCGCGCTCCAGTCGCGCGTCGCGGAGCTGTCCGCGGCCGTGGAGGGGGCAGCCGCCGCGATGCAGCAGCGCGAGGCGGCGGTGCACGCCTCCTACCGCCGCGACCTCGTGCCGTACCAGGACGTGCAGCAGGCGAGCGCGCTGGTGGTCTGGCGGCCCAAGCGGGCTACGGACTGAGTCCGGCGGGCAGTTCCGCCGTCGCGCCGGGGCCGGGAGGTGGGAACCTCCCGGCCCCGGCGCACGTTGCGTACTGTCGACCTGAAGTGATCATTCGTGCCGGGGGAAGCGGTACCGGGGGAAGCGGGTAGTTCGTCATGGCCATGGTGGGACTGTTCTGGATAGCCGAGGGCGACGTGTACGTGGGCGCGAAGCCGTCGGGCCTCTCCGCCGGGGTACGGCTGACCCCGGAGGGTGTGCTCGCCCTCGGTGAGGCGCAGTCCGGGCTGCTGCTCTGGGAGGACGTGCGGTCGCTGACCGTCGACGACGTCCCCGTCAAGACGCTGAAGCGCCATGTCGGCGCGGCGGTCGACATGGTCCTGACGCTGAGCCTCGGCGGCCACGACGAGGCGCCGCTGATGACGTTGCGGGTCGGCGGCCCCGGGGGCGAGACGGAGCTGACGGCGTACACCGCGGCGGCGATCGGCTACTCCCAGCGGGAGTACGACCTCTCCCGCGCGCTCCTGGCCCGCCTGACGGAGGGCGCGGCCACCCTGCACACGACGCTGGCCGCGATGTCGGACTGGGGCCGCCGCCACGAGGGCGGCACCCCGCGCACGGCGGAGCGGGAGGCGCTGCTCACGCGGTGGGTGACGGGCTGAGGGGCCGTCACCTGGGGCGGCCCTGGTCGAGGATGCCCGACTGGGCGATGAGGTAGCCGAGCTGGGCCCTGCTGCCGCTGCCGAGGGCGGCGGCGATCTTGGCTATGTGGGCGCGGCAGGTGCGGACGTTCATGCCGAGCCTGCGCGCGATGGCCTCGTCGACGTGGCCCTCGATGAGGAGCTTGGCGATGGAGCGCTGGACGCCCGTGATCCCGTCCGTGGACGGGGCGTAGGGCACCTCGTCGAGCAGCGGTGTCGCCTTGCTCCACTGGTGCTCGAACACCTTGGCCAGGTACTCGACGAGGCCGGGGTGGCGGAGTTCGAGGGCGACCTGGCGGTCCTCCCGTGCGGGGATGAGCGCCACCGTGCGGTCGAAGATCATCAGCCGGTCGATCAGCTCTTCCAGGGTTCTGATGTGCACGTTGCCGCTGGCCATGCGCGCCGCGTACGCCAGGGTGCCCTGGCTGTGCCTGACCGTGTGCTGGTAGAGGGTGCGCATGGTGATGCCCCGGTCGAGCACGGTCTGGCCGCGCTGCAGCGCCACCGTGAGGGAGTCCTCGCTGCGGCCGCCGCCGGGCTGGGCGGTGAGGATCTCGTAGCGGCATTCGGCCGTGGCACGCTCGATGGCGGCGTCGATGTGCCCGTCGTTCTCCAGCACGGTTATCGAGTGGCCCGTCGGTTCCGTGCGCGCGGTGATGGCCATGAATGGCTCGAACAGATCGGTCAGCTGTACGGCGAGCCGCCGTCGGTCCTGTATTTCCCGTTCGATCGGATTGAGGCGTTGTGCGAGGGCCGCCGACGCGGGGATCGGGCGCAGCCAGTCGCCGTCGTCCGGGTCGGGGTGCAGCAGGTTGGATTCGAGCAGGCAGGGCGCGTTCTCGGCCTCCCGCCGCGCGAGGCGGCCACTGCTCAACGCGCTGGCGTAAAGCTTCGCACCCTCGTCGCAGAGCGGGGTCGAGGGGTGGGGATGTGCCGGTTTAGTGCTTGTTGTAATCAAATCTCCACCCCCCAGGGTCCTGAACGTGCAGGAACATGATGCATCGACCCTGTGGCTTTGACGTGCTCAATTGAGACATCGTCTTCTTGTGCCGGGGGAGAGGAACCTACCAAGTGAGGACGAAGCCGATCATGTTTAAGCGCATGCTTCGCTCGGTGCTTGTCACCACCTTCTCCGCAGGGCTGGCTTTGGGCGGGGTAACCATTCTCGATCTCTCCTGGAACAGCCAGCCGGCGGACGTCTCGACGGTGGCCGTACCGAACTCGGATCTGTCGTGGAATGTGCTCCCGAAGGGCGGCCGGGCGTGAGCACTCCCCCCGACGACCGCACCTTCCGCCGCGAGATGGCCACGGCCTACCGCTCCGGTTGGCACTTCATCGACCTGGTGACCGCGATCCCCCATCGCGGTGACTCGTTGATGGTGACCCTGCTCGGTGAGCCGATCGTCGTCACCCGTGACGACGAGGAGGAGATCCGCGCCTACCGGTGCCTGCGGCGGCCGCGAGGGGCGCCCCAGCCCGTGCGGTGTGCCATCAGGTACGGCATGGTCTTCGTCAACCTCGACCGGCGCGACCACCGGATCGTCGGTGGTCCTGGCCCGGACGAGGCCGACGTGTCCGACAGCATCACAGCCACCCCCCGCAGTGCCTGACGCGATTCCCCCGTCGTTGTAAATCGCGCAGGTACTTCCCCCAGCAGCGGCGCCACCGTGGACCTGAACACGGTGGCGCCGCTGTGGTGTGCGCGCGTTCTCACCCGCGCGCGCCGCCGTGCCGTCCCACGCCGTGCCGTCTCACGCCTTGCCCATCGCCCGCGTCACCCGGATCTCGATCAGTACGCGCTCGGGGTTCGGGGACGGCCTGCGCCCGTAGCGCTCCTCGTAGCGCAGTTCCGCCGCCCCGATCAGCGCGGGCTCCGTCCTGACCGTCGCGACGCCCTCCAGCGTGGCCCAGCGGCGCCCCTCGAACTGGCAGACCGCCACCCGCGCCCCCGCGCCGTCCTCGCCCGCCGCCGCGAGGACGTGCGCGACCTTCCTGCTCGTCCGGCGCGCCAGGACCCGCGCGACGCCCGCCTCCGGGTCGTACGTCACGCCGACGGGCACCACGTGCGGGCTGCCGTCGGGGCGCGGCGTCGTCAAGGTGCACAGGTGGCGTTCGCGCCAGAAGCTGAGGTAGGGCTCGGGCGGATCGCGCGGGTCGACCTGTCTGCTCGGTGGATGCGTGCTCATGGTCCGGAACATAGCCGCCCGGCCTTACCGCTCCTGCCTTGAGTGGAATAGACTCAACTTTGTGCACGTTGACCTAGTCAGTGTGGACGGGCGGTACGGGGTACTCGTAGGCCCGGGTGAGTGGCTGGACCGTAAGGAGGAGAGGCGCACGTGGACGCAGAGCTGACCAACAGGAGCCGGGAAGCGATCAACGCGGCCGGTGACCGCGCCGTGCACGACGGGCACGCGGACCTGACGCCCGCGCACCTGCTGCTGGCGCTGCTGGAAGGGCGGGACCGCAGGGACAACGAGAACATCACCGACCTGCTCGCGGCGGTCGAAGCCGACCAGGCGGCCGTGCGCGCCGAGACCGAGCGGATTCTCGCCGCGCTGCCCAGCGTGACCGGGTCCACCGTGGCCCCGCCGCAGCCCAACAGGGAACTCCTCGCCGTCATCGCCGACGCCTCGCGGCGCGCCAAGGAGCTCGGGGACGAGTACCTCTCGACCGAGCACCTGCTGATCGGCATCGCCGCCAAGGGCGGACAGGCCGGTGAGGTGCTGGCGAAGCACGGGGCCACCGACAAGAAGCTGCTGGACGCGTTCGAGACGACAAGGGGAGGGCGCCGGGTGACCACACCCGACCCCGAGGGCCAGTACAAGGCCCTGGAGAAGTTCGGCACCGATTTCACCGCCGCGGCCCGCGAGGGCCGGCTCGACCCGGTCATCGGGCGGGACCAGGAGATCCGGCGGGTCGTCCAGGTGCTGTCACGGCGTACGAAGAACAACCCCGTGCTCATCGGCGAGCCCGGCGTCGGCAAGACTGCCGTCGTCGAGGGCCTCGCGCAGCGGATCGTGAAGGGTGACGTACCGGAGTCGCTGAAGAACAAGCGGCTCGTCTCCCTCGACCTCGGCGCGATGGTCGCGGGCGCCAAGTACCGCGGCGAGTTCGAGGAGCGGCTCAAGACCGTCCTCTCCGAGATCAAGGAGAGCGACGGGCAGATCATCACCTTCATCGACGAGCTGCACACCGTCGTCGGCGCGGGCGCGGGCGGCGACTCCGCGATGGATGCGGGCAACATGCTCAAGCCGATGCTGGCCCGCGGCGAGCTGCGCATGGTCGGCGCCACGACGCTCGACGAGTACCGCGAGCGGATCGAGAAGGACCCCGCCCTGGAGCGCCGCTTCCAGCAGGTGCTCGTGGCCGAGCCGTCCGTCGAGGACTCCATCGCGATCCTGCGCGGGCTCAAGGGGCGGTACGAGGCGCACCACAAGGTGCAGATCGCCGACAGCGCCCTGGTGGCCGCGGCGACCCTCTCCGACCGGTACATCACCTCGCGCTTCCTGCCCGACAAGGCCATCGACCTCGTCGACGAGGCCGCGTCCCGCCTGCGCATGGAGATCGACTCCTCCCCCGTGGAGATCGACGAGCTCCAGCGCGCCGTCGACCGGCTGCGCATGGAGGAGCTGGCGCTCAGCAAGGAGACCGACCCGGCGAGCAAGCAGCGCCTGGAGAAGCTGCGGCGCGACCTCGCCGACAAGGAGGAGGAGCTGCGCGGGCTGACCGCCCGCTGGGAGAAGGAGAAGCAGTCCCTCAACCGCGTCGGCGCCCTCAAGGAGAAGCTGGACGAGCTGCGCGGCCAGGCCGAGCGCGCCCAGCGCGACGGCGACTTCGACACCGCGTCCAAGCTGCTCTACGGCGAGATCCCGGCCCTTGAGCGCGACCTGGAGGCCGCCTCCGAGGCCGAGGAGGAGGCCGCGCAGGACAAGGACACCATGGTCAAGGAGGAGGTCGGCCCGGACGACATCGCCGATGTCGTGGGCTCCTGGACCGGCATCCCCGCGGGCCGTCTCCTCGAAGGGGAGACGCAGAAGCTGCTGCGCATGGAGGACGAGCTCGGCAAGCGGCTCATCGGCCAGACCGAGGCCGTGCGGGCCGTCTCCGACGCGGTGCGGCGCACCCGCGCGGGCATCGCCGACCCCGACAGGCCCACCGGCTCCTTCCTCTTCCTCGGCCCGACGGGCGTCGGCAAGACGGAGCTGGCCAAGGCCCTCGCGGACTTCCTCTTCGACGACGAGCGGGCCATGGTCCGCATCGACATGAGCGAGTACGGCGAGAAGCACAGCGTGGCCAGGCTGGTCGGCGCACCCCCCGGCTACGTCGGCTACGAGGAGGGCGGCCAGCTCACCGAGGCGGTGCGGCGGCGCCCGTACAGCGTCGTGCTGCTCGACGAGGTGGAGAAGGCGCACCCCGAGGTCTTCGACGTCCTGCTCCAGGTGCTCGACGACGGGCGCCTCACCGACGGCCAGGGGCGGACGGTGGACTTCCGCAACACCATCCTGGTCCTGACGTCCAACCTGGGCAGCCAGTTCCTGATGGAGCCCCTCTCCTCGGAGGAGGAGAAGCGCCAGCAGGTGCTCGAAGTGGTGCGGGCCTCCTTCAAGCCGGAGTTCCTCAACCGGCTCGACGACCTGGTGGTCTTCTCGGCGCTCAGCAAGGACGAGCTGGCGCACATCGCCCGGCTCCAGATCGACCGGCTCGCCAAGCGCCTCGCCGAGCGGCGCCTCACCCTGGACGTCACGCCCGAGGCGCTGGCCTGGCTGGCGGACGAGGGCAACGATCCGGCCTACGGGGCGCGCCCGCTGCGCCGCCTCATCCAGACGTCGATCGGCGACCGCCTGGCCAAGGAGATCCTGGCGGGCGAGGTCAAGGACGGCGACGTGGTCCGCGTGGACCGCTTCGAGGACGGCCTCGTCGTGGGCCCGGCCACGGGGGCTCCGGCGGGCAAGTCGCTGTGACACGGCGACCCGGGCTTGCCCCGGGGGGCCCATCCTGGGAGAGGATGGGCCCCATCCATACGAAGGGACACAGCACGTGAGCATCGACCCGTCCTCGATTCCGAATTTCGGGGGCCAGCCCGAGCCGCAGCAGGGAGCAGGACCGGCGGGCCCCGTCGTCCCCGACCAGGACCTGGTCAAGCAGCTACTGGACCAGATGGAGCTCAAGCACGTCGTCGACGACGAGGGTGACCTCGCGGCGCCGTGGGAGGAGTTCCGCACGTACTTCATGTTCCGTGGCGAGGACGACCAGCAGGTCTTCTCGGTGCGGACGTTCTACGACCGGCCGCACCAGATCGAGCAGAAGCAGCAGCTCCTGGAGTCGATCGACGACTGGAACCGCCGGACGCTGTGGCCGAAGGTCTACAGCCACACGCACGACGACGGCACGGTCCGCCTGATCGGCGAGGCCCAGATGCTGATCGGCACCGGGGTCTCCCTGGAGCACTTCGTGTCCTCGACCGTCAGCTGGGTGCGCGCCGCGATCGAGTTCGACCGCTGGCTCGTCGAGCAGCTCGGCCTGGAGTCGGATGTCGACTCCGCCGAGGGCGAGAAGCCGGGCGACGACGAGGCCTAGGCTGCGGGGGCCCGGAGGGCCCGTGACATGCGGGAGCCCGTAGGGGGCGGTGTGCGCCCCCTACGGGCTCCCGTCGTGCCGTGGCCGTGCCGTGTCAGCCCGCGAGCGCCTTGCCGAGCCGGGAGACCGCCTCCTCAAGGACGGCGGTGCGCTTGCAGAAGGCGAAGCGGACGAAGGGGGCGCCCTCCTCGCGGTGGTCGTAGAAGACGGCGTTCGGGATGGCCACGACGCCGGCGCGCTCGGGCAGGGCGCGGCAGAAGGCGAAGCCGTCGGTCTCGCCCAGCGGGCGGATGTCGGTCGTCACGAAGTACGTGCCCGCCGGGCGGTAGACGTCGAGGCCCGCGGCCGCCAGGCCGTCGCTGAGCAGGTCCCGCTTGGCCCGCATGTCCGCCCGGAAGTCCGCGAAGAAGGAGCCGGGCAGCGCGAGCGCCTCGGCGACCGCGTACTGGAAGGGCCCGGAGGCCACGTAGGTGAGGAACTGCTTCGCCGAGCGGACCGCCGCGACGAGCTCCGGCGACGACGTCACCCAGCCCACCTTCCAGCCGGTGAACGAGAACGTCTTGCCGGCGGACCCGATGGTGACCGTGCGCTCGCGCATGCCGGGGAAGGACGCGAGCGGGATGTGCTCGGCGTCGTCGAAGACGAGGTGTTCGTAGACCTCGTCGGTGACGACGAGCAGGTCGCGCTCGACGGCGAGCCGTGCGATCTCCGCCAGCTCGGCCCGGGTGAGGACCGTGCCGGTCGGGTTGTGCGGGGTGTTCAGGAGCAGCAGCCGGGTGCGGGGCGTGACGGCGTCGCGCAGCTCGTCCAGGTCGAGGCGGAAGCGGCCTTCACGGGGCCGCAGCGTGACGGGCACGCGCGTGCCGCCCGCCAGCGCGATGGAGGCGGCGTACGAGTCGTAGTAGGGCTCCAGGGCGATGACCTCGTCGCCCGGCTCGACCAGGGCGAGCAGGGACGCCGCGATGGCCTCGGTCGCGCCCGCCGTCACGAGGACCTCGCGGTCGGGGTCGTACGCCAGGGAGTAGCGGGACAGCTGGTGCTCGGTGACGGCCGTGCGCAGTTCGGGGACGCCGGGGCCCGGCGGGTACTGGTTGCCGCGGCCGTCGCGCAGCGCCCGCACCGCCGCCTCCCTGACGGTCTCGGGTCCGTCCGTGTCCGGGAAGCCCTGGCCCAGGTTGATCGCGCCCGTGGTCACCGCGAGGGCGGACATCTCGGCGAAGATCGTCGTACCGAACTCGGTCAGGCGGCGGTTGAGCAGCGGGCGCCCGCTCCCGGATGTGGAGGTCATGGCCGCCATCCTGCGCCGAACCTCTGGAGTTCCTCAACTCTGCTTTGGGGCGCGGCGGGCCGGGGCATCCCCCTGTCACGCGAGACGGCGAGGCCCACGGGGGGACCCGCTGCGGGGGAACGGGAAGGAGCGTGGTGGCCGTGATCGTGGCCTTCATCTTCGCCGGAGTGCTCATCTCGGTGCTGGCCGTGGTGGCCGGGCGCCGGAGCGGCGGCAGGAGGCGCCCGGGCGTGCGGGCGGGCTCGGGCGCCACGTCGGGCGGTGCGGGGGGCGGCAGCTGGTGGGCCGGCGACTCGGGCGGCGGCCACTCCTGCGGTGGCGGCTCGTCCTGTGGTGGCGGATCCTCGTGCGGGGGCGGATCGTCCTCGTGCGGAGGTGGCGGGGGAGGGTGCGGCGGAGGCAGCTGACACGGGGCAGCTGGTCCACCGGTCCCACGGAGCGCCCGGCGGGGGCAGATCCCGCCGGGCGCTTCTACGTCGGGGGGGGCGCGAGGACGGTGGCCGCGCGTCGCGTCGGAGCGGTGGGGGCATGCTCGCCGAGCCGTGTCGAACGGGTGGCATTGAACTGATGAACTGCGCGGTCCCCCAGGGGATGGAAAGGCCACGAAGTTGGGTAAAAGTGCTGTGGCAGTGTCGTCGACCATGATTCCCTCTTCCATCAGCACCGCCCTCTGAGGTCCGTCACACGTTTCAGGGTCCGATTCCGGGACATCCGTAGGTGACGTGCTCGTGGGCACGAGCCGGTATTTCGGTGTCCCGGGTCCGATCCGGTGCGCCGGTCCCACTTCCATTGCGTGTTAGCGGAGCCGACCCATGCTCACGACCTTGAAGACTGTCTATTCCGACACGCGCGCCGAGGACCTCGCATGGGCCCTCGGCCGCGAGCCTTTGCCCGCGCTCGCCACCCTGGACCTCGAACTGGCGGACACGAAACTGGAGTTAAGGCTGCTCGGCGCCTCGCACCAGGTCCTCCTGGAGCAGGAACACGGCAGTTGTTCCGAGACCGTGGCCTGTATCCCCGGCAGCAGTACGCCGCTGCCGCTGGGCGTCTCCAAGCGCGTGGGCGAGTGGGAGTACGAGTTCGCCGCCCGCGTCGAAAGGCTTTCGCGCGGCCAGTTCGCCGGCCGCGCCCAGGAATTGCTCGCACTCGTCGCCGAGCACCCGCACGGTCTGGCCGGTGTCTTCCCCGGCAGCCCGCACGCCTTCACCGCCCTGCTCGCGCAGCGGCACGAGGATTCGGTGATGTGGCGGACCTGGCACGCCTATCCGCAAGAGGGCCAGTTGGTGGCCACGCGGACCCGGGTGGGCGTCCGGATGCCGCTGCCCGCCATGCTCTGAACCCGGCCGGGCCGGGCGGGCCGGGGCCCGTGGCGTTCACCCTGGTGCGTCCGCGTTACGCGAACCGACGTACACGCTGCGCCGAACCACCGCACATGGCGGCGGGCACGTGGGTAGGCTCGATTGTCATGGAGCATGAGGTGTTCGTTCCGGTTCCGGCGGCGCGTCTGGGACAGGTCCTCGCGGACCCCGAGAGGGTCGCGGGGGCGGTGCCGGGCCTGCAGCGCGACGCGGAGAGCACGGCGGGTCCGCTCGCCGGGCGCCTGAAGGTGCGGGTCGGCGGGCACTCGATCACGTACCGCGGGTCCGCCACGGCCGGTGCCCGCGGTGACGGGACGTACGCCATCGAGGGCGAGGGGGCCGAAGTGCGCGGCTCCGGTTCCGTCCGGTTCACGCTGACCGTGCGGATCGAGCCGGCCGCGGCGGGGGCGAACCTCGTCTTCGGCGGGACGGCTGCCGCGGACGGGCGCATCACCGAGGAGAACACCTCCCAGGCGGTCGATTCGGCCGTGCTGCGGCTCCTCGACCGCTTCGCCGAGGGGCTCGCGGCGGCGGCGCCCGCCGACTCCGGGCCACCGGAGGGCCCCACAGCGGACGACGGGGTGGACGGCGACGACCCGGGCGACGCGCTCGACCTCGACGATCTCGATGAGCTGGGCGAACTGGGTGAGCTGGGTGAGCTGGGCGGAGTGACCGGGTTCGACGGTGCCGACGGGCCGGAGCGGCTCGACGAGATGGACGACGTCGAGAATGTCGAGGACATCGAGAACGTCGAGGACATCGAGAACGTCGAGGACATCGACGTACCGCCCGCCGAGGCCGCGCACGCCCGCCGCACCATGATCGGCCGCAGCGCCGAGGAGGTCGACCACGCCCCGCCCCGCGGCCGGTACGCCCCCGCGCCCGCCCCCGAGGCGCTCGTCGCGGGCGCCACGCTCCGCTGGGCCGCGCCCGCGGCGGCCCTTGCGGTGGCATCGGCCATCGTGGTCGGCAGGGCCCTGCGCCGCCGCCGCTGACCGCCGACGCCGTAGGGTCGGCTCCGTGAGCAACGAAGACGTGATCCTCACCGCGGGCGACGCGGAAGTGACGGTGCAGCCGGGCAACGGCTGCCGCATCGGAAGTCTGCGCATCGGCGGCGTCGAGCTGCTGCGGCAGGGCCAGAAGTACGGCTGCTTCCCCATGGTGCCGTGGTGCGGACGGATCAGGGACGGCCGGTTCCGCGACGGGGCGGCGGTCCACCAGATGCCGCTGAACTCCCCGCCGCACGCCATCCACGGCTTCGCGCGGGACGCCGGGTGGCGCACGGCCCGCACGTCCGCCACCGAGGCCGTCTTCACCTATGACCTCACCGACCCCTGGCCCTACCCGGGGCGCGTCACGCAGATCGTGGAGCTGGCCGAGGAGAGCCTGACGCTGCGCCTGGGCATCGAGACGTACGGCGACTCCTTCCCCGCGCAGGCGGGCTGGCACCCGTGGTTCAACCGCTCCCTGGAGGGCGGCGGCGACCCCGTGCGCATCGACTTCACCCCCGCCTGGCAGGAGGAGCGCGGTGAGGACCACCTGCCGACCGGCCACCGGACCGACCCGAAGCCCGGACCGTGGGACGACTGCTTCGGCATGCCCGACGGCGTCGACGTCACGCTGACCTGGCCCGAGCGGCTTGAGGTCGCCGTCAAGAGCCGCGAGCAGTGGGTCGTCGTCTACGACGAGCAGGAGGCCGCGGTGTGCGTGGAGCCGCAGACCGGGCCGCCCGACGGGCTCAACACCGACCCGCGCCTGGTCACCCCCATCGAGCCCCTGGAGACGGCGACGACCTGGAGCTGGCGTCGGCTTTAAGCTTCTGTGCATGACTGACGTACGCGGCGAGCTGCTGCAGCAGATCAAGGACAAGGCCGTCGTGCACGGCAAGGTGACGCTCTCCTCCGGCCTGGAGGCCGACTACTACATCGACCTCCGCCGGATCACCCTCGACGGTGAGGCCGCCCCGCTGGTCGGCCAGGTCCTGCTGGACCTGACCGCGGACCTCGACTTCGACGCCGTGGGCGGCCTGACCATGGGCGCCGACCCCGTCGCGGGCGCGATGCTGCACGCCTCCGCCGCGCGCGGCAAGCGCCTGGACGCCTTCGTGGTCCGCAAGGCCGCCAAGGCGCACGGCTTGCAGCGCCGTGTCGAGGGCCCCGACATCAAGGGCCGCCGCGTCCTGGTCGTCGAGGACACCTCCACCACCGGCGGCTCCCCGCTGACCGCCGTCGAGGCCGTCCGCGAGGCGGGCGCCGAGGTCGTCGGCGTCGCCACCATCGTGGACCGCGCCACGGGCGCCGGCGAGAAGATCACCGAGGGCGCGGGCGTGCCGTACCTCTTCGCGTACTCCAAGGACGACCTCGGGCTCTGAGCGCCTGTCTTTGAACCCTCGCCTGCGCCCCGACGCCCGGCACGCCCGCACTCCGCGCGGACGACGGGGGTTCAAAGACAGGCTCTGAGAGCCGGACGCCTCCGGACCGCGGAGTCTGGAAGGATGGGGGCGACAATGTCGTCGCCCCCAGGTCAGGGTCAAGCAGCACAGCACCCACCCGCACATCACAAGGAGCGGACACATGCCCATCGCAACTCCCGAGGTCTACAACGAGATGCTCGACCGGGCGAAGGCAGGCAAGTTCGCCTACCCGGCCATCAACGTGACGTCCTCGCAGACCCTGCACGCCGCGCTGCGCGGGTTCGCGGAGGCCGAGAGCGACGGCATCATCCAGATCTCCACGGGTGGTGCGGAGTTCCTGGGCGGCCAGTACAGCAAGGACATGGTCACCGGCGCGGTCGCGCTCGCCGAGTTCGCGCACATCGTCGCCGCGAAGTACGACGTGACGGTCGCGCTGCACACCGACCACTGCCCGAAGGACAAGCTGGACACCTACGTCCGCCCGCTGATCGA
Organism: Streptomyces sp. NPDC050703; assembly: GCF_040654435.1. Lineage (NCBI taxonomy): Bacteria > Bacillati > Actinomycetota > Actinomycetes > Kitasatosporales > Streptomycetaceae > Streptomyces > Streptomyces sp. NPDC050703. Next base: position 1,357 of record NZ_JBFAHX010000033.1, on the reverse strand, counting down.
GGTCTCCGCCGAGCGCGTCGCGCACGGCCGGAACCCGCTCTTCCAGTCGCACATGTGGGACGGCTCCGCCGAGACCCTCGCCGACAACCTGGCCATCGGCCAGGAGCTGCTCGCCAAGGCCGCCGCCGCGAAGATCATCCTTGAGGTGGAGATCACGCCGACCGGTGGCGAGGAGGACGGCGTCACCCACGAGATCAACGACGAGCTGTACACCACCGTCGACGACGCGATCCGCACCGCGGAGGCCCTGGGCCTCGGCGAGAAGGGCCGCTACCTCCTGGCCGCCTCGTTCGGCAACGTGCACGGCGTCTACAAGCCGGGCAACGTCGTCCTGCGCCCCGAGCTGCTCAAGGACCTCCAGGAGGGCGTCGGCTCGAAGTACGGCAAGAGCTCGCCGTTCGACTTCGTCTTCCACGGCGGCTCGGGCTCCACGGCCGAGGAGATCTCGACCGCGCTGGAGAACGGCGTCGTCAAGATGAACCTCGACACCGACACCCAGTACGCCTTCACGCGGCCCGTCGCGGACCACATGTTCCGCAACTACGACGGTGTCCTGAAGGTCGACGGCGAGGTCGGCTCGAAGAAGACGTACGACCCGCGCACCTGGGGCAAGCTGGCCGAGGCCGGCATGGCCGAGCGCGTCACCGAGGCCTGCGCGAACCTGCGCTCCACGGGCACGAAGCTGAAGTAGCACCCGCGTCGGGCTCGTTCCCCACGCGTGCGTGAAGGCCCCGGGTCACCCACCCGGGGCCTTCGCCGTACCCGTATGCCGCAGACTGGGTCCCATGGCCATTCACAAGGATCTGCTCGGGGGACCGCCCCCGACCCACCTGCCCGACGACCCGGAGCCGCGCGAGCTCCTCGCGAACGGCGCGGACCCCTCCGACGTCGCCGCGAAGTACCCGACGTCCTCGCTCGCGTGGGCGCAGCTCGCCGACGCGGCGTACGAGCGCGGCAGCGTCGTCGAGTCGTACGCGTACGCCCGTACGGGCTACCACCGCGGCCTCGACGCCCTGCGCCGCAGCGGCTGGAAGGGCCACGGCCCCGTGCCGTGGGAGCACGAGCCCAACCGCGGCTTCCTGCGGGCGCTGCACGCCCTCGCGCGGGCCGCGCAGGCGATCGGGGAGCAGGCGGAGTACGAGCGCTGCGCGGGCTTCCTGCGGGACTCCTCGGAGACCGCGGCGGAGACGCTGGGCTAGTCCGGCGTCCCCGGTGCCCGGGCGGGCCCGCGGCAGCACACCGCGGGCCCGCCACGCCCTAGCTGTATTGACCCGCAGGGTTGTTGACGCGGTTGATGGGCGGCTGGCCGCCGAGTGCGGTGTGGCAGCGGTGGTGGTTGTAGGTGTGGAGGAAGTCT
>NZ_JBFAHX010000032.1:0-93679 GCF_040654435.1 Streptomyces sp. NPDC050703 | reverse complement strand
GACCCCGAGGCCATGCGCGCCCGCATGGTCAAGGAGTACAAGACCGAGCTGATGCACCCGTACTACGCGGCGGAACGCGGCCTGGTCGACGACGTGATCAACCCGTCCGAGACCCGCGAGGTCCTGATCGCGAGCCTGGCCATGCTGGCGAACAAGCACGCGGACCGCCCGTCCCGCAAGCACGGCAACCCCCCGCAGTAGCCCCGCCCCCGCCCCCGCCCCTATCACCGGGAGGTCACATGCAACCCACAGCAGAGGTGGACGCCCAGATAGACATCCGCATAGAAAAGGGCACCCCCACCGAGGCAGAACTGGCAGCCCTGACGGTCCTCCTCCTCTCCCGAGCGACCCCGCACCCGTCCCACCCCACCGACAAGCCCCCCATGACGGCCTGGCGCAAGGACAACTACCTGGCCCCGCACAGCTGGCAGGGCTGACACGGATCACTGACGGACGGAGGGCCGGCCCCCATCGGGGCGCGGCCCTCCCCCCGGCCCGCTCCAGGGGTCACCGTGCCGGCGGCTCGCACCCCCGCACTCGGCCCACAGCAGCTTTCCGCCTCCCCCGTTCGGGAACGAGTACGCGCCCCAGTCGTCCGCGTAGGCCCGCACGAGGAACAGCCCCCGCCCGCCCTCCGCACACGCGTCGGCGCGGGGCCCGCCCCGCTCGAACCCGGCGGGAATCTCCGGGTCTCCGTCCCAGACCGCCACGCGGACCCGCCCCGGGTCGCAGACGCCGGGACCGAGCCGCAGGGCGTACGGGCCGGTGGTGTGCAGCTGCGCGTTGGTCAGCAGCTCCGACACCAACAGCTCGGCATCGTCGACGAGTTCGCCCCTGCCGTGCGCTTCCAGTACCAGGCGGAGCAGCGCACGGGCGATGCCCGGACCGCGAGGATCATGCGGGAGCTGAAGCGTGTACGTGCCCGCGAAGAGGCCGGGGTCCGCCGGAAGCGGCGATACGGTGGTCATGGAAGTGTCCCTTCGAGTCCGCGAGTTGGGGAGTCGGCCGAGTGGTGCGTGTCAGCCGTTGCCCAGTGACCGAGCCGCTCCGTCGAGCGGGATGCTTCTGGGCGGGGCGCCTGCCTTGAAGGTAGCGGAGTGGCGATAAACTCTTATCGGGAACGACGAAAAGCTCTCATCTATCACCCTCGCGGGTGACCGCATCGCCGAGGAGGCACCGAGTCAGTGCGGAGCAACCCGACAGGGCGACAGCTACGCCTCGGTTCCGAGCTGCGCAAACTGCGTGAGCGCGCCGGCCTGACCTCCACGCAGGCCAGTCAACTGCTCGGCGTGAGGCAGAACCAGGTCAGCAACACCGAATCGGGACGCATGGGCGTCAGTCCCGACCGCGTACGCGCCCTGGCCGGCCACTACGACTGCGAGGACCCCGCGCTGGCGGACGCGTTGGTGAGCATGGCCGGCGAGCGCGTACGCGGCTGGTGGGAGGAGTACCGCGCCATACTGCCCGCCGCGCTGCTCGACCTGGCCGAGGTGGAGCACCATGCCCTGCGTATGCGCACGGCCATCACGGTGCACATCCCCGGTCTTCTGCAGACCGCTGAGCATGCCCGCGAGATCTTCCGCCAGGACGTTCCCGCCATCACGCCACCGGAGATCGAGCATCGCGTCTCGTTCCGCATCAAGCGGCAGGCGGTCCTGTTCCGGGACGAGCCGACCCCGTACCACGCGATCATCCACGAGGCGGCGCTGCGGATGCAGTGGGGAGGACCGGCCGTCGCCAAGGGGCAGCTCCACCATCTGCTCGACATGAGCGAACGGCCCGGAGTCGTGCTCCAGGTAGTGCCTTTCAGTGCTGGCTTCTTCGCCGGATCGGGCCAGTCGATCTTCTACTCGTACGGCCCCGTGCCAAGCCTCGACACGGTGCACCTGGACCAGTCACACGGCCCGGTCTTCCTGGACGCGGAAGCGCAGCTGGCCAAGTACCGCGTCCTGATCGACCGCATGGAGGCCATCGCTCTCCCCGTGCCGGCCTCACGGGACTTCGTCCACGACATCGCCGAAAGCCTGTGAGGGGACCCGAATGACCACGCCCACTTGGCAGAAGTCGTCCTACTGCGCGCAGGGAGACTCCTGTGTCCATGTAGCCATATCCGCTGAAGCCGACCGCATCCTCCTGACCGAGTCCGCCGCCCCCCGAGAATCCATACTCACCGCCACCCCCGACGCATTCGCGGCCCTGCTCTCCTACACGAGGCAGAACCCCAACGACCACGGCTGACCGCCTGGCCGCCTCGGCGCACCCCGCGCAGCCCTGATCACACGGCCACTGCGAGGAAGTCCCGCGCCCCACGGCGCGTCGCCCGCCGGCCGTGAGACGGACCCGCATGCCGCGGCCGGGCCGGCGGAGTGCCCGGAATGCAGGAATCCCCCCATGCCTTCCAGTCGTAAAGCGCCGACCGAAAAGCTGACGGGCCCTCATAAACGCCCTAGGCGCGGCCCTTCGCAGCGATTGCGGCGCATGGCCAACGCATTGTGTCCGGTCCCATGGGTGGCGATCACGGAGTGGCCGGTGTTACATGGTGTGAATGTTGCGGACTGAAGCTTCAGTGGGACAACAGCGCCCCGGCTGAGGCGGACCGACATAATCCGGCCGCCGAGGGCGGCCGGACGGCTATAGCTTTTCAACGGTGCTCCGTTTCCGCTGCGGAGCCCGTCGGCATGATGACCATGACGACCGGGGGAAGTCACGTGAGTCAACCGGGCATAACTGTGCCATCAGCGCGGACGTACGAAACGGGGGACGGCGGCCTGACCACGCGCCCGGGGGTGTGGCCGGGTCAGTCGCCAGCACTGAAGTTCGGCCTGCTCGGACCGGTGGCCGTCTGGAGTTTCGACCCGAAACGCGACCAGGCCGTCGAGCGGCTGCTCTCGGAGCACAAGGCCCGGGGCGCACTCGCCGCTCTGCTGCTCCGGGCCAATCTGTTCGTGACCCAGACGCAGTTGAGGAATCTGCTGTGGGACACCCCGCCCGAGTCCGCGCGGCCGAATATCCGGTCCTACGTCGCCCGCGTGCGCAAAGCGCTCGACTTCGCCGATCCGGGGGCGGTGCGGCTGTCGACGGTCAAGTGCGGGGGACCCTCGGACGGCGGCTCCTACCGCCTGCGCGTGGACCCCATGGAACTGGACGCCGACGTCTTCGTACGCCTGGTGCGGCACGCGGGTGAGGAGACCAGGGCCGGCGCGCTGACCAACGCCGTGGCGACACTGCGGCACGCTCTGGGCCTGTGGCGGGGCGACGCGGGCCACACGGATCTCGCGGTCGCGGACGCCCTGCGAAGGCAGCTCGACGCGCTCAACGCGCTCCGGCTGGTGGCGCAGGAGGACCTGCTGTCGCTCCAGTTCCGCCTCGGGGAGCACCGGCACCTGATTCCGGAGATCCGGTCCCTGCTCGCCGAGCACCCGATGAGGGAAGGGCTCTGGGCCCTTCTGATGCGCGCGTACTACCGAACGGGTGACATCGGCTCGGCCCTGAACGCCTACCAGGAGTGCTGGTGGCTGCTCGACCACCACCTCGGGGTGCGGCCGGGCGCCGTGCTGCAACAGCTGCACAAGGCCGTCCTGCACCGCGACGACGATTCCGTCTGACATTCGAATCCGTCTGACATTCGGACGGCCTTCTTCGCCCGGTATTCACGTCACGCGAACCCGGTGATCCGCGGCGCGCGCTTTCCATTTCCGAGCAATGCATGCGCATTCCCTGCCCAGTTACTCATTCGCAGACAATGCGTTCGCCATGCCCGGCCGTGCAAGGATGCTTTTCGGCAGCCCACCCCGGGTTGCCGGACTGAAGGGGAGGAATTCACATGACCGCACCGACCCCGAATATCGAAGAACTCATCGATCAGATCAAGGCCGACGAAGCGAACTCGGCGACCACGGTCGACTCCATCGACACGTCGTTCAGCGAGCTGGCCGGGGTCTCCTCCGAGGAGCTCCAGAAGTTCCTGGAGGAGCAGGTGGGGATGAACCCGGACGAGGGTGTCCAGGGCACCTTCGTCTCCGTCGTCGTCACGCCTGCGACTCACTGCTGATACCAGCGGACATGATGGAAAGTACAGGGGCACTTGAGCTTCTGCGCGCCCGGGCGCTGGGGTTTTTCACCCCGCGCCCGGGTCGGCGCCCCGCGCCGCGTCAGGCCGGAAACCTCGTCGAGGAGTTCCGGCCCGACCACACGGCGCTGGCCATGCTGGGACTCACCGAGGACCGGGTGGTCCGGGTGGAGCGGTGCGCCTCGCGGCGGGTCGTTCTCATGGTGGAGCTCGCCGACGGATCGGCCTGCCTCGTGAAGTTCCCCGACACCGACACCGAACTGGACAACGACTACGAGCGCGTCGTGCTGGGCATGCTCGCGGACCTGGAGCTGACGCCGCGGGCCAGGCAGGCGGTGCCCCGGCTGGTCGCCGCCGGCGGCGGTACGCGCGCGATCGCCCTGGACGTGATCAAGGACTGCGACAGCCTGCGCGAACTGACGCAGCGCGACCCGGAAGTCGACGTCCGCCACCTGGTGAACCTGGCCGCCGCCCTGGTGGACCTGCACCAGGCTCCGGTCCAGGACGCCTACCGCAGGTTCCCGGAGTGGCTGCTCCACCCCCCGGTGCCCATGACCACCCGGCTGACGCCCTACGAGTACGCCCACGGAGCGGGGCTCGACTTCGACATCTACCTGCGGGTCATGCAGGAGCTGGAAGGGCACTTCCGGGAGCTCCACGCACAGTGGCGGCCGGACACGATCGTCCACTACGACCTCAGGGACGACAACATCCTGTTCCCCCGCGACCCCGGCGCGGACTGCGTGGTGCGGCTGATCGACTGGGAGCTGGCCGGCTTCGGCGACCCGTGCTACGACGTCGGCTACCTGGTGGGCCAGTTCCTGGTCGAATCGGTCCGCAGGCACGGTGACGCCGAGGCCCTGGACACCGCGCGGCGCAACGCCCGCACCTTCCTGAGCGCCTACCGCTCGCTCTCGGGGATCACCGGGGACATGGAACTGCGCGTCCTGCGGTACGCCGGGGTCTCCCTGCTGCTCCAGGCCGCGATGCGCCTGCAACAACTCGGCATGCTCACCCAGGTCGGCCACCTGTGCCTGCTGTACGGCAAGCGGCTCATCGCCGACCCGACACTGAAGGTGATCATGAAATGACGGAGTACCTCGACGTCGTCCGACGGATCGCCGACGAGGTGGTCATCCTCGACGAACGCACGTTCCGGCACCCCCGGTTCGGCAGGCTCACCCCGCCGAGGGACATGGAGGCGAGGCCCGACTATCCGGTGGTCTCCTACCTCTCCCGCCTGATCTACCTGACCTACTACGCGGGAGACGACGCCGCCGCCCGTCTGCTGGTCGGCGGCGGCCGGGCGGTCGCGGCCCTGGTGGACCACGAGGACTACGCGTTCACCGAGCTTCTCCACGCGGCGAACACCGGCACCGGCTACCGCGTGCCGGGGTGGCGTGTCCGCGAGGCCGGGGACGGTGGCTGGCTGGTCGAGAAGGACGGCATCTCGGTGCTCGCGGCTCCCGGGGAACTGGTGCACGACGATCCGGTCGAGGTCGGCGCCATGGTCTCGGTGGTCCTTCCGCCGTGCCGGCGCTACGCGGTGCTCGGCTGGTACATGGCCGTGGGGGACGAGGGGCCGCCGCACAAGTCCGACGACTCCACGATGGTCCGGGTCTACTTCACGCCGGCCGGGCCGGAGGCGGCCCCGGACGTCATGCGGGTCGTGACGACGGCGGTGAACGACCGGCGGATTCCCTTCAGCTTCAAGATGGCCAACGACCCGACCGCCTACGTGCGGCGCGACGCCGGGGTGCTGTACCTGCGGGAGTCCGACTGGCTCGCACACCAGGCCATGGTGCCGCAGATGCACGCCCAGCTCGCGGACCGGCTCCGCGACGACCGGCCGTGCTTCGTCAAACCGCTGCTGCCCGGCATCTCCTTCGCCGTGGAACCGCAGCTCCGCGGACGCACGGTGAGCTTCGGGGAGAGTCGCTGCGCCCTCGTGGCGGAAGGTCTCGTCGAGGCCCACGCCCGCGGGGTCACCGACCTCGACGGCCGGGTCGAGGCGGTCGCCGACCGGTTCCGCCGGGAAGGTCTGTCGGTCGAACGGCCCTACGAGGCACCCCGGCCCTTGCTCGGGGTCCCGCGGTGACGGCCGGGACCGCGACGGCGGCCACCGCACGGTCGATGGACGGCCCGTTCGTGGCGCGCCGCTGCGTGAGATCCGGGTCCGGATACCGGTGGTTCGAGCAGGCGGTCGCGCCGGGCGACTACCTGGACGCCACTCGGCTGCGGCGGCTGGCCGGCCTGGTCCCCGCCTCCGGCGGGGCGGTGGCGGCGCTGCCCGGACTGGTCCGGCCCGACCTGGCGGCCTGGCCCGTGATGCCCACGCCCGCCCTGCTGTGCGACGACCTGTTCGGCGCCCCCGCCCGTGCGGGCGCCGACCGCTGGGCGAGCGCGTGCGAGGACCTCGGCGCCTTCCTCGGCCGCGTGCACCGCGTACCCGCCGCCGAGGCGGAGTTCCTGCCCGTCCGCGGCCACGCGGCCTGGCTGCCCCCGGGCGCCGCCCGCACGGACCGGGTGGATGCCGCGCGGGCCGGTCTGGCCGGGTTCGGCGACGGGGTGCTCGCCTCGGCCGCCGCCTCGGCAGGCGCACCGCCGCGCCCGGACAGCCTGGTGCACGGCCGGTTCTCCTCGGGTCTGGTGGTGCCGCTGGCCCGCCCCGTGGTGCAGGGCTGGCGGGAGGCCGGGGTGGGCGATCCCGACCGGGACATCGCCTTCTTCCTCGCCGAACTCGTCGAGTCGGCCGCCGTGGGCACCGGTGGCGGCCGGTTCCCGGTGCTCGTCCGCGCCTTCCTCACCGGCTACGCCGGCGCCGGTGACGGCCCCGGACCGGACCGGCTCCCGGCCCAGGTCGCGGACCGGCTCCCCGCTCTGGTCGCGGACCGGCTGCTGGAGCACTACGCGCAGGCCGCCGTCCGGACCGGCTCGGCGGACCGGCTCGAACAGGTGGTGGCCGGGGTCACCGCGCGGTGGCGGGAACTGGTGGACCTCATCGAGGACGGAGGCCGATGAGCGAGGCGCGAGAGGACCTCAGCGGGGTCCGGCTCATGGTGTTCGGCTCCTGCTCCGTCGCGGTGCTGGGCCTGCCGCACATCCTGCTGTGGCTCAAGGACCGGCTGCGGCTGCGGCACATCCGGGTCGTCCTGACCCCGATGGCCACCCGGCTGGTCACCGTCGACTCGATCAAGCGGGTCGCCGGGTGCGAGGTCTACGTCGACTGGGACGACCTGCCCGCGGGGGCCCGTTCACATGTGTCCCTGGCGGACTGGGCCCAGGTCGCCCTCGTGCTGCCCGCCACCGCCGGCCTCGTCGGCAAGCTGGCCCACGGCATCGCGGACAACCTCGCGACGTCGACGCTCATGGCGCTGCCCTGCCCGGTGATCGTGGTCCCGTCGACCAACGCCACCACCTGGGCGAAACCGGTCGTACGCCGCAACGTCCAGCAGCTGCGCGAGGACGGGTTCACCGTCGTGGAACCCCAAGAGGGCCTGGCGGTCGCGGGCGAGACGACGGAACCGGGCTCCATGGGGGACTACCGGCCCGCTCTGCTGCAAGCGCTGGTGCGTGCCGCGCAGGGCCCACCGCAGGACCGATCAGGCAACAACGCGAAGGAATATGGGGGATTGACGTGACCGTAGGTGCCACTACCGTGCTCCGTCGTGCTCCCGAACTCCTCGTCGAGGTGGACAGCGCCCATCAGGTGCGCGTCCACCACGATCGGCGGATCTTCGAGTTCGGGCACCACGCGATGTCACTGCTCGACGTGTTCTACGAACCCCGCACACTGGCCGAGGGGGTCCAGCGACTGCGGCCGAGGCTCACCGGCCACCGCGCCGTCGAGGAACTCATCGGCACGCTGACCTCGATGGTGAACGCGGGCGTCCTGACCACGGAGGCCCCGGAGGGCTACACCGACCTGATGTTTCCCATCGGGGGGTACGGCCTGGCCTACCTGAACATCGCCATCCTGGAGGACCCGCTGCGCAAGGGGCTCTTCATCAAGGCGATCGAGGAGACCGTCACCCCGGACGACGTCGTCCTCGACCTCGGCACCGGCTCCGGCATCCTCGCGCTCGCCGCCGCCCGCGCCGGCGCCCGGCACGTCTACGCCCTCGAACCCGCCCGCTCCGGTGACCTGGCCGCCAAGGTCATCGCGCACAACGGCTACGCCGACAAGGTGACGATGATCCGCGGTTGGTCGACGACGACGGAACTGCCGGAGCGGGCCTCCGTGCTCACCACCGACATCGTCGGCAACGACTGCCTCGACATGGTGATCTGGGAGAACCTCCAGGACGCCCGCCGGCGCCTCCTGACGCCGGATGCCCGGCTCATCCCCGAGTCCTTCGAGAGCTACGTCTACCTCGCGTGCATGCCGGAGGACATGCGGGCGCGCCACCGGGTCCTGCCCGAGCACATCGAACGCTGGCAGGACAGGTTCGGGATGGACTTCTCCCCGATGCTGGAGGAGGACAACAAGCGGGTCGCGGGATTCTACGAGCGGCCGGAGAAGGTGCGGCACTGGAAGCGGATGTCCGAGCCCGTACCGCTGTACGACCTCGACCTGCACACCGACGTCCGGAAGTTCAGCGACACCGTGACCGTGCCCGTGTCCCGGTCCGGGGTGGTGAACGCCGCCATCGTCTTCTTCAAGGGCCGGATCGGCCCCACCACCTACCTGTCCACCGCACCGTGGGACGGCAGCGACCGCAGCCACTGGTTCACCGCGGGATGGGCCTTCGCGCACGGGCGCACGGTGAAACCCGGAGACCGACTCACACTGACCTACCACTACGAGGGCGACGGCCGCGCCGGCGTCGTGCTGGACGGGGAGGAGACGCGGTGAAGCTTCGTACCAGCGCACCCAAGGCGAACGGCGTCGGCGTGCACCGGGAGGTGACGAGCGCGCAGACCTACGCCCGGGTCAAGCCGCACCTGCTGCGCGCGGGCATCACACGGGTCGCCGACATCACCGGCCTGGACCGGATCGGCATCCCCGTGTACAACGCCATCTCGCCGCGCTCCAACGACATCATCTCGGTCTACAACGGCAAGGGCCTGACCGCGGCCGACGCCAGGACCTCGGCGGTGATGGAGGGCATCGAGCGGTTCTCCGCCTGGCTGCCGAGGCGCCCCGACGCGATCGCCTCGTACGACGAGCTGATCGCACAGGGCAGGTCGGTGATGCACCCCGGCGAGTACGTCTTCGAGCTGGCCCCGTACTACACCGACGACCTGCCGATCTCGTGGACCCTCGGGTACGACCTGCTCAACGAGGAGGAGGTGCTCGTCCCGCAGGACGGCGCCTGCTACTCACCCAAGTTCCACGAGGCGCCCTGCTACAAGATCACCACCACCAACGGCCTGGCCTCGGGCAACACGCTCGAAGAGGCGATCTGCCACGCGCTGTGCGAGGTGATCGAGAGGGACGCGATCACCATCAGCGAGGTGCTCAGCAGCCAGCTCTGCCAGGTGCTGGAGAAGGGGCTGTCCTCGGTGCCCGCGCAGTCCCGTGAGATCACCGGCTTCCTGCGGGAACTCAACCCGCACGTCCTGGTCGGCTCGCTGCCGGAATCGGCCCAGTCCCTCATCGCCAAGATCCACGCCGCTCGCCTGGAGATGCGGGTGATCCAGCTCAACAGCGACCTCGGCATCCCGAGCTTCATGGCCGCCACGGCCGAGGACATGGGCCCCACGGTGTCGCAGGGGCACGGCGGGTTCGGCACCCACCCGGACGCCGAGGTGGCGATCATCCGCGCCATCACCGAATGCGCGCAGGGCCGGGTGGTCGACATCCAGGCGATGCGGGAGGACATCTCCCTGCCGGGCACCGACGTGCCGAAGCACATGTACCACGTGCGCCGCTCGTCGACCTTCGACAAGGGCGCCTGGATCTGGAATCCGATGGACAAGGTGCTCGATGCCGCGGACCTCACCACGTACCGGCACGACGACGTGATGGACGACGTCCGCCTGATGCTGTCCCGGTTGCGCCGTGCCGGGATCAAGCGGGCGATCGTGGTCGACTTCTCGCCGCCCCACATCCCCGTCAGCGTCGTGCGGGTGATGGTTCCCGGCCTTGAGTCGTGGGCGGTGGACCACTGCAAGCTGGGCGACCGCGCGAGGGCGGCCTGGAAGCAGGCCGTGCAGGACATCTCGGCGCGGCACCGTGCCCTCGCCACGACGAACGCGGGATGAGGAGACCACCGATGGACGCTGTTGTGTACCTGGGGCCGAGCCTCCCCCTCGCGGCCGCCGCCGAGGAACTGGACGCGGAGTACCTGCCTCCGATCGCCCGGGGAGACCTGGCGGAACTGCTGAGGAGGCCCGAACCGCCGAAGGCCGTCGGCATCGTCGACGGCAAGTTCCTCTCGACGCTGTGCGTCTCGCCGAAGGAAGTGCTCGAAGTCGTCGACCGGGGCGTCAAGGTCTTCGGCTCCTCCAGCATGGGCGCGCTGCGGGCGGCCGAGTGCCACCACTGGGGCATGGTCGGCGTCGGCAGGATCTTCGAGGCGTACCGCTCGGAAGAGGTGGACGCCGACGACGAGGTCGCCATCGCCTTCGACGAGGAGACCGGGGCGCCCATCTCCGAGCCGCTGGTCAACCTGCGCTTCGCCGTCGCCGCCGCACGGGAGTCCGCCGTCGTGGGCCCGGCGACCGCCGAGGCGTTCCTGCGCGCGGCGACGGGCCTCTACTTCCCGCAGCGGACCGCACGTGCGGCCCTGCACGCCATCCGGGGTGCCGTGCCCGACGCCGAGCACGACGCCCTGGCCCGCTACTTCGCCACCACCGCGCCCGACACCAAGGCCGATGACGCCCGGTTGCTGCTCCGTGCCGTGCGGGAGTACCTCACGGGCAGCGGGCAGCAGACCGTCGAGCGAGCCGTGGGGGTGCACCGTGGCGGAGTCGCCCTGCCCGCTTAGCCCGGAGCAGCTCAGCTTCTTCCACCGGCAGGGCTATCTGATGCCCGTCGACGTGCTGACGCCGCCCGAGGTCGCACGGGCCGTGGCCGCCTACCGGACCTACCGCACGGTGACCGGCCGGGCAGGCGGCCTGCTGAAGCGCCGGTGGAACTATCCCAAGATCCACTTGGTCGCGCGCTGGGCGGACGGACTCGTCCACCACCCCCGGCTGCTGGACCTCGCGTCCGGCCTCGTCGGCCCGGACCTCCTGGTCTGGTCGACGAACCTGTTCGTCCGCCAGGGGCACAGCAGCAGCAGACTGGCCTGGCACCAGGACGCGCCGTACTTCGGCTGGGAGGGGGCCGAGGGGAACGCGGTGCGCGTCTGGATCGCGCTGACCCGGACCAGCCGGGACAACGGCACGATGCTGTACTGCCGCCGGTCGCACAGGGCCGGGCTCCTCCGGCACGACTTCACCGACCGCACCCTCGCGGGCCTCATGCAAGGGGAGCGGGCGGACTACGACGTATCCGAGGACGACGTGGTCGCGGTGGAGATCGAGGCGGGCCAGGCGTCGCTCCACCAGCCGATGACGGTGCACAGCAGCGGCCCGAGCACCTCGGCCGAGGAGCGGATCTGCTTCGCGGTGGACTACCTGGCGCCGTCGGTCCGCCCGGTGCACGGGCCGGACAGCGCGCTGCTCGTCCGGGGCGAGGACCGGTACCACCACTTCCTGCCGGAGAGGCGCCCGGAAGCGGACTTCGCCCCGGACGCCCTCCGCTCCTTCCGGGAGGCGGTCCTCATGCGCGATCAGCGGTTGGCCACGGTCATGCGGGCGGTTCACGAGGAACGGGCGGCCGAGCGTGTCAGCGGCGGCTGAGCGGCTGGGGGACCTGCACCGCGGCCCCGTCGCGTTCCACTGGCGGGGCACCGGCATCACACCGCCATGGCCCCAGGAGCGGGACGGCCCCGCCGGCCGCCTGGCCCTGGACGAGTGGTTCCCGCCGGTGATCAACCAGGGAATGGTGCCGCTGTGCACGTCGGCCGTGGTCACGGCGCTCGCCGCCTACTTCGCGCGGCGGGCCCGGCAGGCGGAGGTCAACCCGTCGGTGCTGTTCAACTACCGGATGGCACGCCGTCTGATGGGGCAGCCCGACCGGCGTGGCGCGCACATCGACTCCAGCATCGCCGCCTGGCGGCGGTTCGGACTGCCGGACGAGGCGTCATGGCCGTGGACCGCCGCGACCGTGGACACCGATCCGGCCACGACCCTGAGTCCGGCGGCGCACTGCGCCTCGGACGTGGTCTCCTGGCGCATCCGCAAGGAGGAACTCACTCCGGAGCGGTACGTCGGCACGCTGCGGGCGGCGATGCGTGCGGGGCTCCCGGTGGCGTGCGAGTTCCCGCTGTACACCTCGCAGTTCGCCTCCTTCCCGACCGGCGCCCTACCGCTGCCCGGGGAGGGGGAGCGCTCGCTGGGCATGCACATCACCCTGCTGGTGGGCTTCGACGACACCGGACGTCACTTCCGGGTCCGCAACAGCTGGGGCGAGGAGTGGGGCGAGCGGGGTTACGGCGCGCTGCCCTACGCCTATTTCGAACGGAATCTGGCGGGGGACAGCTGGCTGGTCGTGGAGCGGGACTGGATCGTATCGGCCGACGAGGACACGGACGGCGAGCAGCGGACGTAGCGGACCGTCATCCGCGCGACGGTGGGGAACACATGGGATCTGATCAACCGCGATGGGAAGCGTCGCCCGGCCTCAAGGGCGGCAGATGGATACGCGCCCTCAAATGGGTGGCGCTGACCGTGATCGCCGTCCAATTGGCCTTGGTGGCGACCGGAGTACTCGACCTGGGTGACGCCGTGCTCATCGCGATCGGGGCCGAGATCCTGACCGGAGTGCTGGCGCTCGGTCTCGCCGTGACCGCCCGGGTGGTCTACCGGCGGCTGCGCCGAAGCGGTGTGCCCCGGTGGGACGCGTTCCTGGAGGCGGCGGGCACGGTGCTGCCCCGCCCCATGCTCACGCTGATCCGCCACGAGTTGGGCGGAGTCACGTCGATCGCCCTGCTCGTGCGCGGACGCAAGGACGTTCCGGCGGACGCCACCGTGATCCGCTACGGGGCGAACCAGAAGATGCTCATTCTGGTGGTGATGTTCATGGAGCCCTTGGAGATCTTCCTCGTGGAGCTGCTGGTGCCCTGGCCCTGGCTGCGCACCGCGCTCCTCGTCGTCTCGGTCTACGGCGTCCTGTGGCTGTTCGGCTTCTACGCGGGCGTGCACACCCGCCCCCACTACATCGACGGCGAACGCCTGGTGATCCGCACCGGCCACCTGGCAGCGGTCTCCGTCGACGCCGGAGCCGTGCGGTCCGTACGGCGCGAGACCCACGACTCCCACCAGGGGGAGAGGGCCAAGGGGATGGTGTCCGTCAAGGACGGCGTCGTGGCCGTGACGGGAATGAGCGGCACCGTGCTGGCGGTGGCCCTGGAACCGGATACCCCGGTCCGGGTGCAGGGCCGCGGGACGGTGCTCGCCCATGCCGTCCGGTTCGACGCGGACGAACTGGAACCGGCCGTCCGCGCCATCAGGGAGCGGACGGAAGCCCGACCGCTGTGACGCGCAAGCCGACGCCGACCGCTCGACGGCGGGGACGTCGCATACCGCCCAGGAGAACACATGCGCCCGGTCCTGATCTACCCACCGCTGACCGACCCGACCTGCGGTTACCACTCGCTGTGCTACCTGGACTCGTACGCCCGGGCGCACGGGCAGGCCGCGGCCACCGTCATCGACGCCAACATCGAGGCGTTCCACCACTCGTACACCGGCCTGTCCCCCGACTGGCTGGCCCAGCAGGCGTCGGCGGCCTCGCCGTTCGACGACCGGATGTCGCCCACGGCGGTCGCCGCGATGCGGCTGCGGGTGGGGCAGGTGTCACCCGAGCAGACCGCCGAGGCCGTCCGGGTGCTCCAGGACTCCGAGCGGTTCTACGACTACACGCAGTACCAGCACGCGGTGGAGACCGTCACCGGCTGGATGAACACCCTCGGTTCGGCAGGGCTGCCCGGGCAGTTCCACAACGGCTTCGAGTTCCAGCCCTACGACAGGTTCAACGTCTCCTCGGTCCGGGACCTCACGGACGAGGCGATGCTCGCCCGGCTGGGCAACGCGTTCACCCCGTACTACTCCGACGTCCTGGTGCCCCGTCTGGTCGCCGGCCGCCACGATGTCATCGGCATCAACATCACCTTCGTCTCCCAACTGCCGTTCGCGTTGTGGCTGGCGCGGCTCGTCCGCGGGGCACTGCCCGACGCGTTCCTCGTGGCGGGCGGCACCGAGGTCGCCGACGTCAACAAGTACGCGGTGGACAAGAGCAGCGTGTTCCAGATCTTCGACGTGTTCGACGCGCTCGTGGTGGGTGAGGGCGAGAGCGCGTACGTGGAGATCCTCGACTCCCTCGACGCGGGCCGCCTGCCGAGCGGCCACCCCAACATCCGCCTGCACCCGAGGCACGGGGCCGGCAGGGCACTGCCGGTGTTCACCTACGAACGGCTCGCCGCTCTCCCGACCCCGGACTACTCGACGCTGCCGTGGGACGCGTACCTGAGTCCCGAGCCGTTCGTGTACTACTCCCCCACCCGGGGCTGTTACTGGAACAAGTGCACGTTCTGCGACTACGGTCTCAACGGGGACAGCCCGACCAGCCCGTGGCGGCAGGACCCGGTCGACAAGATGGTCGGCGACGTCGCGGAGATATCCAGGTTCGCCAGGTTCATCTACTTCTCGGTGGACGTACTGGCACCGGCGACCATCCTGAAATTCGCGGAGCGGGTGATCGAGTCCGGTCTGGACTTCCGGTGGGGAGCGGAGATCCGCCTGGAGAAGTACTGGTCGGCCGAGCGGTGCCGTACCTTGCGGCGCAGTGGCTGCGTCTCGGTCTCGGTGGGCTTCGAGTCCGCGAACCAGCGCATCCTCGATCTGATCGACAAGGGCACCACGCTCGCCCAGGTGACCCGGACGATCGACGCCATGACGCAGGCGGGGATCGGAGTGCAGATGATGGGGTTCACCGGCTTCCCCACGGAGACCGCGGCCGAGGCCATGGAGTCCGTCGACTTCCTGCGGGAGCACCGCGACAAGTGGACGTTCGGCGGTCTGGGCACGTTCATGCTCACCGCCGGGGCGATCGTGGCCAAGCGGCCCGAACAGTTCGGACTGCGGGGGGTGATGCCGTACCCCGACCACGACATCGCCCGTGCGCTGGACTACGAGGAGGTCGGCGGCGGGCCTGACGAACGCGAGCTGGCCGCGGTGGAGGAGGCCAAGGCCGCCCTGACGGGCAACCACCTCGGACGCCCGTGGGTGGGCGGCACCGACTGCGCGCACACGTACTTCTACCAGGAGCGGTACGGCGCGGACATCATGCGGGTCGTGGGCCCGGACCAGCCGGATCGCACGGCGCGCTACGTCATCAACGGCACGGTGATCCGCCGCCCTGAGCCCGAGGTGGTGCGGGAGTACACGTACTACTACTGGACCGGCCGCGGCGACGCCGGCCAACCGGGCCGGTTCGCCTTCCGGCGGGTCGACGGCCGGCTGTACTTCGTCCCGGACGGCCTGGTGGCCCTCCTCCGGTTGTTCACCGCGCCGCGCGCCCTGCCGGACGCGGAACGCGCCGTCCCCGCGGTGCCGCCCCCCGTCGCCCAGCAGGCCTGGGACTTCCTCATCAGCCGCCGCCTGCTCCGCGCCGAGCCGACGCCCGAGAGCACGCCCCGGCCCTCCACACCGTCCGCCCTCCATCAGCCGCCGGCCGACCCCGCACAACAAGCCGCCCCACCCGCCACCACCACGGACCGGGCCGCCGCCGGGTATCCGCTCAGACGTTGAAGCGGAACGTCGACGACTCAGCAGCCAGCTGCAAAAACGCCGCATCCAAGCACCTGATCCAGCGCGGATCCAGCAACCGCTCTGGCAACAACCGCCGTGATCGCAATGCGCCCATCGGACCGGTCACGACCCACAGGCCGAGCCCCTGTGCATCGCACTGACCACGGCCTCCCCCGTCTCTCTTTCCGCAGCCGCAGGGCGGTGAGGCTGTGCGAGCGGAGGGACATGAGCGCCGAACCGAAGGCCGACTCGATCAAGTTGGAGTCGGCTCGAGCCTGACGATGCCCTTGGCCAGGTGCGCGTCCGGATTGCCCACCCAATGCCAGGGAGGGCCAAACAGTCGGCGGGTCTGCTTATGCCCCGGGCTCGGGCGGCCGCTCAGATTTCGCCCTTCTGGTAGCTCGCCAGCCGATCAATCTGCTTATCAAGGTTGCGGACCTGGGTTGAGTTGGCCCCGACTGAGACGACTAGGAGGCGACGAACCGTTTCGAGCTCCACCCGCGCTTCATCATGTCGTCCAGAGGCAGCGAGCATCTGAGCAATGAGGTAACGCGACTCGCGGATTTGGTCCGCGGTGTCGTTGCTCGCCGCGACATCAGCGTTCTGTACATAGAAGCGGAGTTGGGGCAAGGCTTTGCCTGGGTTTCCGATCTCGGCGTAAGCATGTCCGGCGTGGTACGAACAGTCGAGGACGTATGAGTCGGTCGCAGGCAGATGCTTGCGGTAGTCGCGGCCGACGACTTCGAAGAGTCCCGCGGCACGGGTGTACTCGCCCGCGTAAAAATGAGCGGCAGCGAGGAAGTGGCGCAGGCGCAGGTCCAAGAACGGGTCGTGAGTAGCGCGGGCGACGCCGTCCTCAAGGAGTCGGATGGCCTCAGAGGGATGATCGTTGTCCAGCAGTACCCGAACGTTGGCCTGCAGCTCCTTGGCCTCGGCATCGGTGAGTTTCCCTCGGCCTGTGGGCTGCTCCCGCTGCTCGGCCGGGGCCAGGAGGGGTCGGCGGAAGGGACGTGTCGGATCCCGACTCTCGTCGCCTCCCGTCCTCGAATTACACGGAGCCGATGCAAAAGGCAGGAGGGCCTCGTAGACCGCCTCAGCGGAGGGCCTCTCCTGCGGATCCTTCGCGAGCATCGACGACAGCAGCCCGTCAAGTTCGGCCGGGATATCGGCTCGTCGACCCAGGACTGAGGGGGCGGGTGTCTGCAGGTGGTGGGCGCGCAGCGGCATGCTGTCGGTCCCATGGAACGGCACGTCGCCAGTCAGCAGCTCGCAGAGCAGACAGCCGAGTGAGTAGATGTCCGAGGCGAAGGTCACCACCTTGCCCAGGCACTGTTCCGGAGACATATAGGGCGGGGTCCCGACGGTCTTGTCGATCTGGGTCAGCCGGGGCAGCGCGCCCGCACCGCGCAGGATGGCGATGCCGAAGTCGAGGACCTTCACTAGGCCACCGTTGACTAGCATCACGTTGGACGGCTTGATGTCGCGGTGGACGATATCGACCCGGTGCACGTCGGCCAGCACCGCGGCGATCTGTGCCGCGATCGATGCCGCCCACGCCACGCTCGGCGCCGCGTCGCCGTAATCCGTGCGGTCGAGCACCGCTTCCAGCGTCGAGCCACGCAGAAGCTGTATGACAAGCCATAGCTGCGTACTACCGTCGGGGGCGGTCTCGACGCCAGTGTCGTAGACCGCCGGGATCCCGGGATGCTCCAACTGCGCGGAAGTACGGATCTCGCGTAGGAACCGCTTGCGGTCGCGCTCCAGACCGTCGAGGATCTCCACCGCCTCGGGACTGTCCGGTGCGGCTGGCATCGCGGCCGTCGGCGAGGGGCGAAGCACCTTGATCGCGACGCGTCGGTCCAGACGCTCATCGTAACCGTGGAAGACCTCGCTCATGCCACCGCGGCCGATCGAACCGTCTACCCGGTAGCGCCCAGCGAGCAGCGGTCTCTCGGCCGACTGTTCTGTACTGTTCGTCACGCCCCACCACTCCTGCCCAGAGATCTCGGAGCCTAGGCTCCTCCCGCCCCACCGCCTGTTGGTTACAGCGATTACTACTCGATCGCCTGGCCTCCGGTTTCCCGGCGCATCTCACTGCGCAGCTTTGCCAGGGCTTCGTCCCGCGCCGGCTCGGTGATGATCCGGTAGGCGCGCTTGCGGGCTGCCTCCTTGATTGCCTTTTGGAATTCGTTGTTGTCGAAGTACAGCTTCATGAAGTCGGTGTTGCGCTCAGCGTTCTCCGCGACGATGTCGTCGAGCCGGTCGTCGGCGACCTGCCCGAAGCGGGCCTCGTCGTTCATGAGCGCGATCTGCTGCATCGAGATGTCCTCGACCAGCCCGACGACCTGCTGGTAGACGAGGATCTGGTCGGAGGTGCTCAGGTCGAGTCCGAAGCGCTCGTTCAGTTCCTCGATCACCTCGGAGAGCGGCTTCACCTCTGGTTCCCGGTAGCCTCCGCCGTCGGCGGCGTGTCCCCGGACGTCCCGGTCTCCGACGGCGGAGAGCGACACATTGTGGCGTCCGGTGAACTCCAGGCGGAAGTGGCTCAGGTCGGCGTCCCCTATGTCGACCGATACGGAAGGGCGTCCCGGCAAGCGGAGGAGCAGGATCCTGCCGTACTGGTAGAGGCGTTCCAGGTCCCGGTCACCCCAGTCGACGATCTGGGCGATAAGACTGTAGGCGCGTACGTAGTCCTGCAGCGCGCCCCGGAACCCCTCGCGTTCGTCGTCCGTCTCCAGGGCGTTGAAGCGATCCAAGGCCGGCTTCAGGTACTCGTGGAGTTCGGTGTGAAGCTTGCGCTCGGCGGCGTCCGGCATCCTGCCGGGACCGGCTGCGGACAGGACACGGATGAACGCCTCCATCTCCGATGCAGCCAGGAGGCCGTACCCCATCACCTCGTGCTGCTTGGTGTAGAGGAGATTCGGATCGCTCGGTTCGGTGATGGTCGTCTCGAACCAGTCCTCGAAGGCAGCCTGGATGTCGGCGGCCTCGTTGACGAAGTCGAGGATGTGTACGTCGTCTTGCGACTTGAGCGGGTGGATGCGGTTGAGCCGGGACAGCGTCTGCACGGCCGCGACGCCGGTCAGCGGCTTGTCGACGTACATCGCGCACAGCAGCGGCTGGTCGAAGCCGGTCTGGTATTTCTCCGCGACAACCAGAATCCGGTACTCCTCCTGGGCGCGCGCGGCCGCCTGCGGATCGTCGGCCTTGGTGTAACCGAATCTGTCCGGCAGCTGACTCTCCGGGAAGCCGTTGAGCTGGGCCTCGGTGAACTCCAGGCCGGCGTCGTCCTTGAGCTGCCCGGAGAACGCGACGAGAGCGCCGCAGTCCTTGTACCCACGCAGGGTGACGTACGCGCGGATGGCCTGGTAGAGATCCAGCGCGTGTTGACGGCTGCTGGTGACGACCATCGCCTTGGCCCGGCCACCGAGCCGACCGGTGATGTTCTCCCGGAAGTCGTCGACGATCAGCCGCGCCTTCTGCTCCAGGGACTTGGGGTGCTGCTCGGCGTAACGGACGAGTTTGGTTTTGGCCTTCTTTTCGTCGACTTCGGGGTTGGAGATGGCCGACTCGGCCTGGTCGACGGCGGCGTTACGCAGCCGCCACTTGGTGCTGTACGTGATGTAGTTGGCGAGCACGTCGAGGATGTAGCCCTCGTCGATCGCCTGTCGCATCGAGTAGATGTGGAAGGGCACGTACATGCCCTGCTCTCCCGTGCGCTGGTTCACCCGGTCCGGGTCGAAGGTGCCGAACAGCCGCAGGGTGGGCGACTTCGGGGTAGCGGTGAAGGCGAAGTAGGAGAGGTTCGGCTGCTTGCCGCGTACCCGTGTCATGTACTCCACGGGGTCCTCGTTCTCCTCGCGAGCCGGAACATTCGAACCGAGCGCCTGCTTGATCTTGATCGCCGATTCACTGCCCTGTGAGGAGTGCGCTTCATCGATGACCACTGCGTAGCGCTTGCCGGACAGACCCATGTCGGCGATCTTCTTCAGCACGAACGGGTACATCTGCAACGTGCTGATGACGATCTTCGAGGTGGAGTCGTCCAGGGAGTTGGCGAGTTGGGTCGAGTCCTCGTCGATCTTCTTAACCACACCGGGGGTGTGGTCGAACTGGAAGATGGTCTTTTGGAGTTGCCGGTCGAGGACCACCCGGTCGGTGATCACGATGATCTTGTTGAAGACCGGCTGGTTGGCATCGTTGAAGAGGGTGGAGAGACGATGCGCCAGCCAGGCGATCGTGTTCGACTTACCGGAGCCGGCAGAGTGCTGGATCAGGTAGTTGTGCCCGGCCCCGTGTTCCCGGGCGTGGGCGACCATCTTCTGCACGGCGTCCCACTGGTGGTAGCGCGGGAAGATGCGGGGGGAGGTGTGTGGATTCCCCTTCGCACCCTTCTTGTCCGGGGCCTTAACGTGGATGAAGCGGTGCAGGATCTCCAGCCAGTTGTCGCGCTGCCAGATCTGCTCCCATAGGTAGGCGACACTGTACGAGCCGGGGGTAGCGGCTGGGTTTCCGGCCCCACCGGACACGCCGGGGCCGTTGGAGCCTAGGTTGAACGGCAGGAACTGCGTATCGGCACCGCGCAGCCGCGTGGTGACGAAGGCGCGGTCGGGGTCCACGGCGAAGTGAACCAGCGCCCGCTTGGCAAAGAACACATCGTTCGGATCGCGGTCACGGCGGTACTGCGCGACGGCGTGGTCGGCGTTCTGATGCGTGTTCGGGTTCTTCAACTCGACGGTGGCGACCGGCAGACCGTTGACAAAGAGCGCCATGTCGAGGGAGCGGCGGGGATGGCGGGTGCTGTAGTGCAGCTGGCGCGCGACGGTCAGCACGTTCGCGTCATACTCGGCGAGCGCGTCCACGGCCAGGGTGTGGCCGGGGCGGAAGTACACCAGGTCGATCTGTACGCCCCGGTCGCGTACTCCCTGGCGCAGGACGTCCAGCACGCCGCGCGCGTCGATTTCGGCGGCGACGCGCTCTGCGAACTGGCGCTGGGCGGTGCTCTGGTCGCCGCCGTAGAAATCGATGAGCCGGCCCCATGCCTTCATCTGCGTTGCGCCGATGAAGCGGTACATCTCGCCGGTATCGATGCCGAGCTCGACGTTGAACGTGCCTTGAGCACGGGACCAGCCACCTGATAGCAGCGCGGCTTCGACGTTAGCCTCGAAGGCGTCTTCGGAATAGGCTGATTGGCTCATACGACGCCTCCAGACGAGGTTGAACGGCTGGCGGTAGTCACGTCGAACTCGCCGGTAACGGCAGCGGTGATGAGGGCTTGGCGGCGCTCAGCCTGGAGGCTAAGCCGCCGCATCAGTGCCCGGTGAACCCTCTGCGTATCTCGACTCATCGCATCGGATCGCTCCACGATGCGGTGCTGCCAAGCGAGTGGAGGGATCGGAATCTTCATAAAACGCACATTCCCCGCCTCAAGGTGCGGATGTAGCGCTCCCGTTTGTTCGCGAAGTAGAGATCGCCGGCCCCAGTGACTACGGAACGCATGCCACAGATACTTAGGGAGGAGGATTTCATGGTTCGTGCGAGCAATCAGGAGAGCGTGACAACTTGCACCGGTGAACGCTTCATCAACGATGGCGACTTCGCCGATCGCGCCCGTCTGCACGATGAGGAGATCTTCGTAACCCAAACGAATTCTTGGACGTTCCTCTGCCCATTCTGGAGTTACGAAATAGGGTCGACGATTAAAGTCGATACTGCCATGCTTCACGTGTAGCGACTGAATGTACGGAACTCCATCATCAACAAAAATTTCTCGCGTGGGACCAACATATCCGTTCGTTAGCTGCCGTAGAGTGCGGTTTAGGGGGAGAATTTTCCAATCATCGCCAGTACTCCTCAAGTCGAGGTTACTCAGGTCCGGACCCCCTTCCTCGACTACGGCTTGATGGAATGCGACACTCTGGCGTGCTAGTACGAGATTCTGCTGATTCCGTGTCGCTTCGGTGAGTTTGTCGATACGGTTGGTCTCGGCGTCGAGGAAGTCGGCGATGCGGCGCTGCTCATCGAGTGGCGGGAGGTCGGCAATCCAATTCCTGATAAAATCGTCAGGAACGCGTTTTTGGCCGGCAACGCCATACATCTCGGCTTCACCGAGTTTGAGGAAATCGTGCGAGTGAAAGATGTACAGAAGGAATCGTGGATCGATCTCTGAGCCAGGTCGGACAACATGAAACTCGGTGCTTCCAGCACCTACCGAATCTGGTAGATCCGAGATCAGTGTCGACCTGCTCGCTTCGAAGGTCGGCGTGATTTTCGGTACGACAATGTCGCCAGATTCAAATCGTGTGTAGCCCATGGCTACAGCCGACTTTGGGCGATTCTGGCTCAAATCGAGCCTTTCACCCGGCCAAGCATTTTCCATCGGTAGGAAAGGGATGTAAGTATCACCATCAAGCTGCTCGAATCGACGGCTCAGTGGGTTAACTTGGGCCATGTAACGGAGGCGCTTCTTCATGCCGTTACCTCGCCCAACAGCTTCTGGATCTGCGCCTCAAGGTCATGTAGTTCGGCGTCGATCTCTGCAAGCGGCCTTGGCGGTGTGTATACGTAGAAGTGTCGGGTGAAGGGGATCTCGTAGCCGACCTTCGTCTTGTCGTGGTCGATCCAGGCATCCGGGACGTGTGGGGTGACTTCGCGGGCGAAGTAGGTCTCGATGTCCTCGTCGAGCGGAATGTTCTCGTAGTCGCGCAGGTCTGGGTCTGGAAGGACCGTTTCGATGCCGGCCTTCTTGACCTTCTGGACCTCGCCCTTGGGATCCGAGATGGAGACCGCACCCCAGAGCGCCTTGAGAAGCGCCGCCGTGCCTGGCCACTGTGCACCGTCTGCCGCGATGGCCTCGTGAAGGGCATCCCGAGCCTCCTGCTTCGTCCACCACACCGAGCCGGTCAGCCCGCGCAGTGCTTCGACCATCGCCTCACGACCGTCCCACTTGGCCAGGGCCTTCGCGTTCTCCAGCGCGGCGAGAGTGTCCTCAGTGATCTCGAAGCGCAGCTTCAAGGGGCGTTCGACGGTGATGCGGAGGTAGCCAAAGTCACGGGTCTTGAAGACCTTGACCTTGGCGTGGTCTGGATGGCCCTCGTCAACCGCGCCGTTGAGCGCGTCGACGTACAGCTCAGTGATGTGCTTGATCTGCTCGTCGTTGATCTGCTTGCGCTTGTCACCGAAGGACTTGCGCATCTTCTCCCACTGGTCGCGGGCGTCGATCAGGGCCACCTTGCCGCGCAGCTTCTCGGACTTGCGGTTGGAGAGGATCCAGAAGTAGGTGGAGATGCCAGTATTGTAGAAGAGCTGGTCCGGGAGGGCGACGATGCCCTCTAGCCAGTCGTTTTCCAGGATCCACTGCCGGATCCTCGATTCTCCGGACTCGGCCGCTCCCGTGAAGAGCGGCGAACCGTTGAAGACGATGCCCAGGCGGGTCCCCTTGCCCTCGACGGGTTCCATTTTCGAGAGCAGGTGCTGGAGGAAGAGGAATGAGCCGTCGTTGATGCGCGGCGTGCCCGCGCCGAAGCGGCCGGCGTGGCCGATCTCGGCCTCGGCCTCGACCTCGTCCTTGACCTTCTTCCACTCCACGCCGAACGGCGGGTTGGCCAACATGTAGTCGAACTTCTGGTCCGGGTAGCCGTCGTCGCTGAAGGAGTTTCCGAAGTGGATGCGGCCAGGCTGGTTGCGCATGAGCATGTCCGACTGGCAGATCGCCCAGGACTCCGCGTTGAGCTCCTGGCCAAAGAGGTAGACCTTGGCCTGCGGGTTGATCGACTTGATGTGGTCTTCGGCCGCAGTGAGCATGCCGCCGGTGCCGCAGGCCGGGTCGAGGATGTTGATGACCTGCCCGTCGCCGGCGATGGTCTCGGCGTCTGGAGCAATGAGCAGGTTGACCATCAGCCTGATGACTTCGCGCGGGGTGAAGTGCTCACCGGCGGTCTCGTTGGAGTCTTCGGCGAACTTGCGGATCAAGTGCTCGAAGACGTAGCCCATGTCGTGGTTGGAGAGCTTGTCGAGGTCACGCATCGTGTTGAACTTGCCGACGACCTTGTACAGGATCTTCGCGCCCGCGAGCCTGGTGATCTCGTTGTCCAGGTCGAAGCGGGACAGGATCTTCCGGACGTTCGGAGAGAAGCCGTTGATGTAGTCACGGAGGTTCTTCGCGACGTTCGGGGCGTCCGCGGCGATCGAGGCAAAGTCCTGGTCGGACGTGTTGTAGAAGGGCAGCTTGGCCGCGAGCTCCAGCAGCCGGTCCTTGTTTTGGACCTCCAGCGACGCGTTGCGGGCTCGCACCGCGTCGCGGGTCGGCGCCATCACCGCGTCGAGGCGACGTAGCAACGTGAAGGGCAGGATTACTTGCCCGTACTCATGGCGCTTGTAGTCGCCGCGCAGCAAGTCGGCGACCGACCAGATGTCGTTCGCCATCTTGGTGTGCGTGGGTGCTGAGGTCACAGGTCTCTCGTCTCGTCGTCAGCCGGCTCGGCTTCATCAGTGTGCTGCGAGGTGGTGAACTCCGGTGCCAGAACACCGGTGGTCAGTCCGTGGATGGTCTGCTCGATGACGCGCGTGCTCGTTTTTGCGAGCGTGGTAAGTACCTCTTCGAGCTGCTCGAGGTGGCGGAAGGCATCTCCGTAGCGGCGTTGGTCAGGGAGGGACATGCGGGGAACTCGGCAACGGCGCAGATCCTCTCGGCTGAGTACACCGAGGGTGTTGGATACCGGCAACGCGTTGGCGTCGATGCGCAGAAACGTGGCGAGGAAATGTGCGTCCAGCCGGGCGCCGTCGACCTCGACGACCTGTGCGACGCCGTTGTCGTCCTCAGCGCCGCCGGAAGCAACGACAGGCGGCCGACCGAACGTCCGGAGCAGCAGGTCGCCTGCGCGCGGGGTGGTCTCCCGGGAACGGATTTTCAGTGCACCCGCGCGTTCCAACTCGCCGAAGGTCACGTACACGGGGTTCGCCGACTTCGCTGGCGTGGCGAATCTCGGCAGGCCTTGGCCGATGCGCATGTACATGGCCTGCAGCCGGTCGGTGACCTGGAGGAAGTCCTCAGGGCTTGCCTCGGCGTGCGAGTTGATGTGCCGAGAGGGCAGAAGGTTGGCGTCGCCGTTGAGGAGTTCTCGGCGCGGAACAGCACGGAATATCGTCGAGTGGGCATCGGTGAAGAGGCGTTGCCAAGCGGCGAACTCCTGAGGCACGTCGGCCGCATCGCCCAGTTCTGTGAGGTCGACCATGCGCACCGTCTCCGTGGCGGCAGCGTCGTAGGGGCGTTGCAGTACCCAGAGACAGAACTCGGTGTCAGGTGCCGACCCCATCCCCTTCGGCAGCGCGATCACATCGCGCAGAGCGCCGGAACGTACCAGCTCGGCGCGGATGTGCTCCCCGGAGGGCTGGACGCAGGTACGTGGTGCCACCGCGATCACGGCCAGGCCGCGGGGCCGTAGATGGGCGTAGCAGTGCTGAACCCAGGCCAGCTCGCTGTCGCGCGGAGCAGGGACGCCGAATACCCAGCGCGGATCGGTGCCCAGCTCGTCGGCCGGCCACCTAGGCAAGTCGAGAGGAGGCTCGCAGACCACTGCCGCCGCTTTACCCAGGTAGGCGTCGAGCTGATTGTCCAGGAAGGAGTCGCCAGTGTGGATCTCGTACGGCGCCCCGTGGGCATTGCTGCGCAGATTGTGGGCGGCGGCAGAAGCGTCCGACTCCTCAACTTCCTGACCGACGAGCTTGACGGCCTCCCCGAATCGATCCGCGACGGCCAGCAGCAACGTGCCCTTGGAACACGCTGGATCGAGTACCGCGGGTTCGTCCGCAGAACCGGCTTCGATCGGCCGTGTCGCGGCGGTCGTGCGTGGCAACAACGCCACCATCACCCTAGCCAGCAGTTGTCCCGAGGCCAGGGCCGCGATTCCCTGCTCCCCCTCCTCCTGCGGCAGGCGGTCGCTGTGCGGAGCAGAGTGCAGCGATTCTTGATCCACACGGTGAGTGCCGGTATCAGTTCGGCCTGCCGTCGATAGCTGATCGCCCTTGCCGGTGTCCTTCAGCCACGCCTCTACCTCCGCCCGGGAGAACGTCGGGCTGCGCTCATCACCGCCCACCGGCCGCGGGAACGCAGGGTATCGACGTCGCCAGTTGGACACGGCAGCCCGCCCGACACCGGCCAGCCTGGCGATCGCGGCGGCCGTCATCTCCTCGTGCTCGGCTGGACTCATGACAGTGACCATATCGGTCGGATCACCCTCAGACAAGCCGCCGTGAACACGATCGCATCTAGTCAACGGAGCTCTGTGAACACCGATGCCCAATGTCAACATGCTTGCGCCGCATCTCGTGCGCCGCTACATTGCTGCGCGGCAAGAACTCTTGGTTCGTCTGCTGCACCTTGCGCACGCCATCAAAGTCCCGCGTCACCCCAGCCGGTCCACGGCCCAGTACGGCGAGACGCGCCAGCTACCTCACAAGAACCGACGCTCCACAAGAGGCACCACGCGTCTTACCGACCCACCGCGCCGAATGCGCCCCTTACTCCAGGGAGACTTCCTTGCCCCGCACCACCTCAAGGCGCCGCCTCTATCGGCTCCTCGACGTCGCCCCCACCCCGGCCGCCATGCTGGATGCCCTCGATCTGGAGCAGCTCACCGCCTACCACGCGGACGTCCACGACCCCAGCGAGTTCCTGGGCGTGCCCGCGCTTCGGGTGACGTTCGGCATCGACAAGGACGAGGCCGCCTGGTGCGACGAGCTCGTCCAGCTCACCGATGAGGACGTCCGTGAGCGGGAGCGGCGCACCGGCGCGCTGCTGTTGTTGGCTGTCGACTCCACCGTGTACGCCGTTGGCTACGACCAGGGGTTCCGGCTGCTGCCCACACACCTGAAGGACCAGAGCTTCGGGCTCTCAGTAGCCATCCGCACCATCGACCCGCAGCATGTGCGCGACTTCACCGCCAACCAGCTCGGCGCTGCCCGCACCGACATCTCCATCGTCCCCGGCGGCACCTCCGTACCTGCCCTCGGCCTGCGCGCACACTCCCGCATCGTCCGCAGCCTCGGCGGCTACCTGGACAACATCGACCTGACCGCCTCCGCCGACTCCAGCGGCCGACCGAGCCGTGCGATGACGGTGGAGGGCGGAGTCGGGCTGCACCTCAAGCTCGGCACCACGCCCGGCACCCTCATCGCCGACATTCGCACCATCGCCGCCCTCCTGGAGAACACCGATCCAAATCCCGACCTGGCGTTCGTCGAGCACATCAAGCCGGTCACCGCCCCGGCTTTGCGCAAGACGCTCGACGAGCAGCTCGACATGATCCTGGGTCAGCCGACCGTCGACTCAATCTGCTCCGCCATCCCCGCCGAACAGATCGACGACTACACCCATGCAGTCACCTACGCGATCAAGATCGGCGACTGCGCTCCCTTCTCCACAGACACCTTTGACCTCGACTACTTCCTGATCCGGGCACGGATCATCAAGCCCGGTCAGCGCATCGAGGCGCTGCGCCGCGGCACCGTGGCCCTCTACCGCCGCGAGCGGGCATCCGCCACGGACCACCTCTCGACGACCAGTGCCCTGAAGTGGTTCGAGGCCCACATCGCCCTCGGCGCGCGCAGGTTCTACTTCCTGGACGGCGCCTGGTACGAGTTCGGCGCTGCGTACCTGCGTACCCTGCGTGAGACCGTGGCCCTCCTGTTTCCCGCCAACCCGTCGCTGGACCTGCCCGCCTGGCAGTACTCCCTCGACGTGAACAAGAAGGGCAAGACCGTCCGTCGGCCGATCAGGGAGGCCGCCTACAACGAGCAGGCCGCCAAGAACCGGACGGGTTGGGTCTGCCTCGACCAGAAGAACGTCAACAACCCCATCAAGGCCACGAACGCGGTCGAAATCTGCGACCTCCTCGCGCCCGACAACACTCTCGTCCTGGTGAAGAAGGCTCATGACTCCGCCCCCTTGAGCCACCTCTGCTACCAGGCCCACGTCGCCGTCGAGCTTCTCCAACAGACCCCTTCCGTGCGCGCCCAGTTCGCCCAGCAGGTGCGCATCCAAAGCGACGGCCGTCGTACCTTGCCCGAGAACTTCACCCCGCGCCGCGTCGTCTTCGCGATCCTCCTCAAGGCGGGCGAGAGGCTGACCCCCGACACCCTCTTCCCGTTTTCCCTGATCACGTTGGCCCAGACCGCACAGGTGCTCAATGCCCGTGGGGTCCAGGTCGAGGTCGTCGGCATCGAGGCCGCCCTGCCCCCCGCGACCAATAGGCTCAGCGAGGCCGCCTGACGAAGCGGCCGGAGCACAGGGACTCCCCGTAACCGAGCAAGGCACCGCCCGCTGAGGAAGCCACGCCGACGACCCCGCACGGAACTCGCCGAGCTCCCAGCCGCCACGCATCGCACGCAACTCCCACATCGCCTCGGAACCACCACGCCGACCGCTACGCCAGCCCTGCGGCCTATGAGGCCAGTGGGGCAACACCCCTGCCTCACCACCTACGGCCACCCCGCTTACGCCCCTTCGAGCTCCGCCGCTAGACGGGCCTCTCATGCGACTTCGCCAACGGCTGGTCCCACTCCTGACCTCCCCGGACCGAGCCGACGCCCAGCTACGATGCCGTGGGCGCCAATGTCGCGATTTCGTCTGCTTCAGCTCAACTCCTCTGGAACAGTTGGCAGATGCAGCAACTCTGATTCGAGGCTGGAGAGAGAAAGCACCATGTCGTACTCATTGGTCGTCGGCGAGCCGTACCCAAGACAGGTCAACTGGCCGAAGTCCGCTGTCAACTTGGTACTCAACGAAAATTACGTCGAGATCATCCATTCGTTCGACGGCCTCACGTCGGACGAGGTGGCCGCCTTCACGACCGGTTCAGTGACAGTCGCGGTCACCGTCGGGGACAGACATTTGATGTGGTGCTACCGCTTCGATGGCCCGCCCCGCGCCGGTACCCCGAAGGCGATTCTCGGTTGGGGCGACTCACCATGGGAGGCATACCGCCAGAGCGACCGCACAGTCGGCGTGCCCGGGCAGCAAGGTGAGCCATTCACCGCGTACATGGTCCTCGTCGATGCCTCGACCGGCATCGTCGGGGGCCTACGGACGGCCGAGGTAAGTGGAGACGTCGCGGACGCACTTCGGTACGGCGTCGCTCGTCAGCTCGCGCTGCCCTACGACCATGAAGCCGCATCGCGTGAGATCGACGCGGTATACCGACGACACCCCAGCACACAGAGCCTCCTGAGGGAGGCCATCGCCGGGCAGCGGATCCCTGCTCTCGACAACTGACCGATCAGCCGCAGCCAAGTGATGCCGCCGAAGTGTGCGGTCAACGACAAACTCTCGAAGATCCGGACCAGTTGGGGGACGTATCCTTCCGCTCGGGTTGACCGCTGGGACAGGAGTCACGCAGGGGCACCCATTCCCTGCCATGAGCATCGAGCACCGTAGAAAATTGGGGGCGATCGCATGAAGCTGCAGGTCACCGTCGGTTCACAAGGCGACGACATGGCGGCCCACGACCTATATCACTGGCTCCGGCAGGATCGTGAACTCCGGCGCCACGCACAGGTCGAGCTGGCACTCCCTGTCGGCGCTTCTGGTCGCATGAGCGCGGGAGAGACCATCAACATGTTCGTCAGCAACGGTCTCGCCGCTGCGAGCCTGTTGGTGAACATCGTGGTCGCCTGGCGAACAGCCCGCCCATCGTCACCCGAACCAGTCGTCATCCGCCGCGACGGAATCACCGTGACAGTCCACGACACATCAGAGGAAACGCTGCGTCGCGTCGCGACCCTGCTGACATCCGCACCTGCCGAAGTAGCGCCAGGGACCGTCCGCCCGAGCCAGGCGTCAACGCCTTCTGTCTCCGAGGATCGGTAATGCGCTTGCCGGATCCTGACGGAACCCGTGTAGTGCTGATCGGGGTGGACGAGTACCAGCACTTTTCGCCCTTGCCAGCGGTGCGCAACAACCTGAGTAAGCTGGCCGAGATCTTCAGGTCTCCACTCGGCGGGAACCTTCCGGACAAACACTGCACAACGGTTCCCAACCCCACCGACGTCGCCAGCGCGCTTGACCCCGTACACCGGGCGGCGAGTGAAGCGTTGGACACCCTAGTGGTGTATTTCGCCGGCCACGGTATGCCGCTACCCGATGGCTCCCTCCGTCTCGCCGTGCGCAACTCAGAACGGGGCAGGCGACAGTACGGGTCCGTGGCCTTCAACGACCTCCGTGCCGAAGTGTTGGACAGCATGGCTGCCAACAAGGTCGTGATCCTGGACTGTTGCTACAGCGGTGCCGCGCTGGAAGGGTTCATGGGGAGAACCGATGGGATCGCGGATGAGACCATCATTGAAGGCACCTACGTCATGACCGCCTCAGCAGCGACGCAAGCGGCTATGGCTCCCCCGGGTGCCCCACTTACAGCGTTCACCGGCGAGCTCGTCAAAGCCATCTCCCATGGCATAGCTGAATCGCCGGACCCGCTGGATATGAGTTCCTTGTATAAGTATGTGCACGGTCAGCTCAAATCACAGGGAATGCCACTGCCCCAGCAACGAGCCAGCGGGCTGGGGCATGACATCGCACTGTTCCACAACAAGTGGCGCCCGCCTGCCGAGAAACCGACACTCTCGCTGAAGCGAGAGGAATGGTTCCGTGAGGTTCACCAATCATTGCTCGGGCACTTAGGGGATGTTCCAGCACTCGCCCGAGACCAACTCCGCTCAGAGTTCGGCGATCCGACGCTCATCCGCTCCCTGCTGGTAGCGCGAATCGCCACCCAACTCGCCCAGGGAAAAAGCACCACAACCATCATCGGCATGCTCTCCTCCAGCCAGATCTTCGCCACTCCTTATCCAAGCACTGACGAACTCTCCGAACTCATCGCCAAGGTCCAGTTCGGATACGAAATGGACGGGCTGGCCAACAGCGGTCCGTTCTTCGGAGATCTGGGACTCTTCCCTTGGACGCCAGAGAGTACGTACATGCTGCTGAGCGAATACTGGGCTGCCCAGCGAAGCCGTACGATGCCTCGTCCGCACGTGGAGCGGGAACTCAGCGAGCTTTGGGACATCACTGACACCCGAGTCCTGAGCTCGTTCTCATCGCTGCCACCCCTCCCTCTGGTCACTTATCGCGACCCTTGGAAGAAGCTGAAGGCCGAGTCGGATCTTCGAGTCGGCAACATCACAACAATGATGCTCGGCAAGCGCGGTGGAGGCGACCATGCTTGGGAACACTGGATGTCCACTCGCCCGTGGAGCACACTCAAGGCCCGCCACTTGGTCCAGCTTGGTGGCGATCTCGTCCGGTGCAAGACAGCTCAGCAAGCCCTCGCCCAGTACGTCGATCTGGCACCAGCGGGCCACGACTCCCGTGCAGTCTTTGTACGGGCGGCTGAGGTCATCGAAGAGCAGTTGAAGGCCATCGCCCTGGCAATCGAAAGCATTAGCGCCGTCGAGCACGACTTGCTACGCGAGCGCACGGCGGACGAGCACTTCCAGGACGGTTGCCTTGCCACCTTCAGCAAGCACCTTCTGGCCCGCCCTCAAATCTTCACACCCTTTGAAGAGCACAGAATGAACCACGGCACATGGGCTGCGATTCCCTGGTGGTCTCTAATAGTTCACGGCACGAAAGAACAACGGGCGGTTGAGGGCTTCCTGAAACGCGGCGGCCTCCAACTGAGTGTCGCCACCGAAGGCCCCGATGCCGACGAGCTAGTCATCAGCTGTGCGGAACCCGGCCTCGGACCTTCATGGATATCCGCCCGGCTCATCTTCAACCTCCGCGACGTCGTGCAGGCCTGCGAGTTACTTCTTCTTGGTCGGCGGCAATCTGTGGTTCTGGACTTCCTCACTGAGCGCATCGATGAGTGGGACGATCGGCAAGTGGACCTAGCCGGAAGTGTCGACCTGTCGCTCGGGCCGCAGATCGGAGCAACACTGACCGATGTCGCGACCCGTGCCCTGCGCCGACTTTTGCCTGGTTCTCATGGCCCATCGCTCCATCACGAGGGTGTGCCAGCCCTTGATAGGCTCCTCGGCTCGTCGCGGCTTCCGAGGATCGCCCGCTGCCCTCGCTAGCCGGTGCGCTCGCACGCTTGAACGAGGCCGCGCGGTTAGGCATCATCGCCAGGGCGCAGACCCTTTTGTATGACGTCCCGGCAGCGGTCCCACGAGGCGGGGACGAGGTGGCCGTACACGTCGACGGTGGTCTTGATCGATTTGTGGCCGAGTCAGCTGGAGACTTCGTGGATCGGGATGCCGTGGGCCAGGGCTGTGGAGGCGAAGAAGTGCCGCATGCCGTGCGGGGTGTCCTTCGGCTTGCCATCCGGCTTGACGAGACCTGCCTCCGTAAGGGCCTTACGGAAGTGCACTCCGACCCGTCTCGCAGGAACCCGATCGTATTCGCTGGCCGCTATCAGCCAACGGTTCAGGGCGAGGGCTGCCGCGCTACCGGTCCTGCCGTAGTCGACGTGTCCGCCATTACCTGTGGCGGCCGCATCAGCGCCGTACGGGCCGCGACGCACCCGACGGCCGCCGCACGGCACGACATCCCCGTTTCATCGGCGGTCGGGCTACAGACGCCGACGTGCGGCCGACCGCTCTTTTGCACCGGAACGTCGCGGCTGCCGCCGGACAGCCGCTCGCCAATGGGGCCAGCGGCCTGTGTCCCCCGACCGCTTCCGACAGCCGTGCCCTGAGCTGATCCGATCTGTCTGCGACCGTCCCACTTGCCAGAGACGATCCCGTGGAGCGTCCATGGTCGTGGCCAACGCGGACCGAGCAGGCACGCGGGGCTCCACGGGCCCCGGGACTCCGCTCGCGCCACGGTCATGTGGAAGGAGCGACCGAACGGATCGCGGAACAGGATCGGCCGGCGGTCGACTCAGACACGACTCGGGCCAGTGAACTGCAGTGCAGTGCATGCCGTGACGTTCGAGCCTGTGGCCATGCGCTTCGAGCCGAGTTCGCGTGTACCGCGCCTGCTGGGACCCGACGACCGGGATGGCAGATCTCCGGACGCGCGAGGTGACGGGTTCGCGGGTGGTTGCATGAGCCTGATCGTGCTGCTCGTCGAGATCCCGGTCGCCATCCTGCTGGTGCTGACCTTGGCCCTCCGTGGATGGGCCGGTGCGGACGAGCAAACCGCGACGCCTTCCGTGGACTGTGCCCCAGTCCTCTGGCTCGGCGGGTTCACTCTGGGCGTGCTCGTGGTCGCCGCGGCCTTCTTGTATTCGGTGCATCCGTTCGCCGGAGCAGTCCAACTACTCATAGCGGCCATGGCGCTGATCTTCACGATGCCTGCCTGGCACGAGGAATACGAGCGCGCTCACCCGTCTCCCCTGCAGTCATGCTCAACACGGGCCGGGACACCCTGCACCTCATCGAGCCCCGTGCCCGACCGGTAGAACCCGCGGCGGGCCCCGCAGTACAAGGCAGGCAGCTACGGCAACCGCCTCGGACAGTCATCTACATGCCGCTTAGCCAAGTGCCTTAACTGGTGACCAGTCGCCCGCAGTCATCTCGGAGCTGCGCCTTCTTCTCCTCACATCTCAGTGCTCTGAGCGAACGTCGTGGGGATCACGAACCAGACGGTTTTGGTCCTCTTGCGGCTCCAGAACCCCCAGTCTCCGCGAGTGAGTTCGTGGACGATGTGCAGGCCGCGCCCGCTCTCGGTCAGTGCGGCCCCCAACGCCTCCAGGCCACCTCCGCGGTTCTCATCCGCCGGAGCGTAAGGTGCCGTGGCAGGGAACGCGGGAATCTGCGGGATGCGCGGGTCATGGTCCTCGACTTCACAGATGACTTGCGCTGCGGTGCGGCGCAGCCGCATCTCGTACGGTCCCACCGCGTGCCGGGTGGCGTTGGTGACCAGTTCGGACACGGCCAGTACCGCGTCGTCGACCGCCTCCCTGTCGAAGCCGAGCTGGCCGAGGGCGCAGCGCAACGCGGTGCGCGCCTGTGCCGGTACATCAGGGGTGCGGCTCGTCCAGCGCCATACAACGCACGGGGCCGCACTCAGAGCGCAGTGGGCCTTCATCGCCGGCCTCCCCGGGCCGCGTGACGTCCGCGTCGGACGCGGCGGTGACGGCCAGGCCCGGGACGAACGCACTCGCGTGCCTCGCTCCACGCGTACAGGCCGGTCACCGCCAGACATGGCAGGAGCACGGCGGTGGATAGAACAGACATCACGGCAGGGGCCTCCCCGATGATCGCGGCTGGGTCGCGACCACCACACCGTGGACTCGCGAAGAGCGGAACACCGCTCCCATCAGCTCTTTCAAAAACTTCCGCAGCTACAACTTGCTCACCAGTAGGGTCTTCACCGCACTCCCGAAGTCAGCGCCGCCGCCCGGCATCTGGAGCTCCTCACTGGGCGCGGACCCGCGTGGCGCGGGCCGTGTCGACAGCGCGGTGGGTCTCCTCCACGTTGCCCATGGGGTCGCAAGCAGAAAGTGGCACGGGGCCCATGCACCGTTGATACGTCGGCCCTCAGCCGGTTCCTCTTCGCGGCTTCGGCTCCGCCCACGACGCGTGGGGTATCACCCCCTGCGATGGCCAATCGTGCACCCCATGCCAGAACCTCGACCAAGTGCTCGGCCAGCAGTCCGACGTGAGGATCAGGCTGAACCAAGGCTGTGATTGGGCCGCGAGCGGTGCGCTCCCTCGCCCACTCGTGGTCGAGGCTGGTGAAGTCGTCGTCGATCCAGATGGCGGGCGCGTCGCCGAGCCAGTCGTCGACGTGGTCGCGTTTCCACAGGTAGCCGTTGGGGTGGCTGGTCGCGATCTGGGGATGCGGCAGGTCGATGTGGGGCAGGGGCGGGAGGTTGAGGAGCGGGCCGATGAGAGTGGCGGCGTTCTGGCGCCAGCTGGTGCACCAGACAGGGGTGAGCAGGCCGGTTCTGATCACGTGCATGAGCAAGGGGCCGTGTGCTGAGTTGAGCCAGATGGCGACCGGGTTGTCGGCGGTCCGGCCGGTGGGTACGACGTCGTGGCAGGTGTGGGTCTCAGGGCCGGTTCCGTTTGAAGCCGGGAAGGGGATGAGGACGCCGTCGACGTCGAGGAGCAGGTAGGGCGGGCGCATCGGGTTCTCCCAGGGGGCCGAGGGGCCGGGGTCAGAGCTTGCGCGCGATGATCAGCAGGGTGGTGGGCCAACGACCGTGACGGGCGTCGTGAGATGTCTGGGCCGAGGTGAGCTGGAGACCGGCTCGGCCCAGGTGCTTCTCCCAGCGGTCGGCGTCGTACTCCCAGCGTGCGATGGGTAGTCGCGTGCGGTCGGGGAGGGTGACGTAGTCGCGGCTGGGCCGGTCGTCGGTGGAAGGGCGTCTGCCGCCACGCTGAGGGTGGGGGACCGAGGAGGCAAGGGTGCCCCCGAGTCGCAGGTGTTGAACAATGGCGGGCAACAGAAGCTCGGGGGTGACGAGGCCGATCGCTCCGAAGACGGAGTAGATGGCGTCGAAGTGCTCGTTGGAGGCTTGCAGGTAGTGCAGGGCGTGGCCGGCGACGAAGGTCAGGTTGTTCAGCCGGCCGTAGTACGAGCGGGCGCGGCGGACCTGTAGGCCGACGAGATCGACGCCGGTGACTTGGGCGCCGTAGCGAGTGGCGAGGTGGGCGGCGTTGTGGCCGGGACCGCAGCCGAGTTCCAGCAGTCGCTTGCGACGCAGGTCCGGTCCGAGAATTTCGGCGCCTGGGCCGGTGCCGGGCCGTGAGGTCCACTCCATCCGGGCGGGTACGCACAGCGGCTCGGCGGCGGTGGTGCGTTGGAGAGCGTGTACGTACCACGGGGAAGCCTGGGCCATCACGTCAGACCTCCAAGAGGTCGAGGACGTCGGTGAGGTGGCGGCGTACGGCCTTGATGTAGGCGGGGTCGGTGGCCGGATCGTTGATCCAGCGGATGGACTGTTCCATGAACCATTCGACGGCCCAGACGCGGTGCCAGCCCAGCGCCCACTTCTCGGCAGGAAGCCCGCCGCGCTCGGCGAGGGCGTCGGAAGTGCCGCCTTCACTGACGTACATCTCCAGAAGCGCCCGCATACGTGCGGGGTCAGGGTCGTCAATGGTGCCGTGCCAGCTGGCGAGGTCGAGCAAGCCGGGTCCGGTGAAGGCGCGGGCGAAATCCAGCAGGCGCCAGCCGTGCCGGCCGATGTGGAGGCTGGTGGGGTGGAACTCGGAGTGCACCCAGCCAAATGGGCCGACCGTCGCGTCGGCCGAGCGTGCTTCGGCGGCTCGGACGATGCGGTCGAGAGTGTGCTCGATGTCCTGGGTGTCCTCCCAACGGTCAGCTTTCCGCAGGTGGCCGAGGTGCTCCAAGGCTCGCGTCGGGAGACCGCACAGACCTTCCTGATCGAGGACTGGCAGGGCGGCGGCACGGCGGGCGCGGTGCAGGACCACGGCTGCGGCGGTCCCGTCGAGATCGTCGGCTTGTCGGAGGGGAGCGCCGAGGTCTTCCAAGAGCATCCCGAGCCAGCCGTCCCGGACGGCCGAGGCGTGCACGGCGGGCACCGGGACACCGAGCGTGCGGGCCAACCGGAGGGCCTGGTCCTCACCATCGAAGGGGCTCTTGGCGTACTTGAAGATGGCTGTGGCCCCGTCCGTGAAGGTCAGGCGCTCGACACCGGACATGGACCACACGCGCACCTCCTCGCGTGCCGCGACGGTCCGGTTGGCAACAGTCAGCAGATTGTCCAGAAGTTCGGCGTTGAGAGTCGCGTCCACGAGAGAGCTCCAGTGCGGTGGGTGTCCGGGGCGGGCGGGAAGTGCCGACCCGCCCCGGAGTCTGGGGTGCGGTGTCCTGTTACGCGGCAGGGTTCACGCGGTGGGCGTAGACCTTCTCGAGCCAGCCGGCCTTGAAGGCCGCGAGGTCGTCTCGGAAGTTCGCCATCGACGCACCGTAGGGCGCGACGACACCGCCCGACTGGTCCGGCACGGACTGGCAGCCGTGCACCAGACGCCCGCCGAGCGCGGCATGGGCCTTGATGGACTCGATGCGGCGGTGCTCGTTGAACCAGCCGCCGTGGTAGATCTCGTCCATCAGTCCGCCCATGTCGTCGTCCAGGTCGAAGACGACGGAGGTGGCAGCCGGGAAGAACCAGCAGGGGCCGACGTTGGAGATGTGACCGTCCAGCTCCTCCTTGTTGAGTGCCATCAGTGTGGCCGCCTCACGCAGCATCCTCAGGTGCTCAACGGTGATCTGCGGAAGGCCGAGACCGGCAAGGTGTTCCGTACGGAACAGGTAGGCGTACACCTCGTAGGCGGTGGACAGCACGCGGGCGGCATCCGAGGTGGACTCGCCGTGGACCTTGATGAACTCCAGCGCGAGCTGCTCGACCGCGCTCTCGGTGGTCTCCTCCGCCTCCAGGATGTGGGACTTGACCAGCTCCCAGTCGGCGACGAGCCAGGTGGGGGACTCGAAGCGGAAGAAGTAGTCGTCCGGGTCGATGGTGATGCGCCGGCCGTCGACCTGGATGCCCGGCAGCCGGGCCCAGCGCTCGTCGAACGCATCGGGCAGTACGACTGTGATGGCCGTGGTGTCGGTGGTGGTCACCGTGTCTCCGTCTCTGATCGGCCGAGTTCGGGCACAGCAGTGCGCGAACCCGGAGCGGGTGTGCGGACCTTCGGGAGCCGCCCGGACGAAGAAGGGGTCTCGTCACGGTGTCGCACCGTGCCGGGCGGCTGATAATCAGTGAACACGTCGTCACACACAGTGGGGACGGTGAGACGTGGGCGAAGCGGTATACGCGGTTTACAGCACCGGAGCGGAGGGGACCGTGATTGCGCATGGGGAGTCCAACGCCCGCCTGCGCGAGACCATCGAGGCAGCCGACTGCACCTACGAGGTCCTCGCCAAGGACATCCGCCGTATCGCCGCGGAGAACGGCGAGGCGCTCCAGACCAACAAGTCCGCTGTCTCGCATTGGGTGAACGGCAAGCGCCGGCCGACCGGCCGGACCGCCCGCTACCTGGCCGAGGCGCTGTCCCGGCGAGCAGGCCGCACGGTCACCGAGACGGAGATCGGTCTGCGCTCAGGCGAGGCACCGACCGAGCAGGCCGATCCCGTCCTCGCCGCAACCGATCTGGGCCGTGCCGACGTCGAACGGCGACGCTTCCTGGCCGTGGCCGCCTTCACCGCGGCCGGTGTCGAGATGCCCCTCGCCTATGACCACGAAGCCACCGCCCGCATGCTTCGAGCTCGCACTGGTGGATCCCAGGTAGGAGCGGAGGACGTGGACGTCGTACGCCAGATCACCGCGGCTTTCAGTGCCGCCGACGAGCGTCTTGGCGGCGGCCATGGACTCACCACCGTCACCGCGTACCTCGCCGACACCGCGGCTCCCATACTGCGCGGACGTTTCCGCAACGACGACTTGCGCCGGGCAGCCTTCGGCGCCGTTGCAGAACTCGCCTACCTCGCGGGGTGGAAGCACCACGACCTCGGCCAGGAAGGTGCCCCCCAGCGTTACTACCAGGTCGGTTATCAACTCGCCTGCGAAGCCGACCCACACGGCCACGCCGCCTGGATGATGCGCGCCCTCGCCCGCCAGGCCCTCAGCCTCAAGCAGCCCCACCATTGCGTCGACCTCGTCGAGGGCGCCCTGGCCCGGGGCCTGCGGCACGTCGACAGCCAGACCGAGGCACTGCTCCACATCACCCACGCCCGCGCGTACGCCGCCGTAGGCGAGAAGCCCGCAGCGGCCCGCGCCCTGCTCGCCGCCGAAGACGCCCTCCTACGCGACGACGGCCCACAGCCGAGCTACTCCCGCGTCAGCGGTCCGGCCGCCGGCACCGTGGCCAGCCACACCGCGCGCACA
The DNA here is from genome assembly GCF_040654435.1 of Streptomyces sp. NPDC050703. Classification (NCBI taxonomy): domain Bacteria; kingdom Bacillati; phylum Actinomycetota; class Actinomycetes; order Kitasatosporales; family Streptomycetaceae; genus Streptomyces; species Streptomyces sp. NPDC050703. Next base: position 55,012 of record NZ_JBFAHX010000032.1, on the reverse strand, counting down.
CTGACCGATCTCGCCGATCACGTGGGTACTGAACAGCAGCACCGAGATGCCCTCATCCGCTGGGACCCGGAGAAGTACCGACGCGTCCATGCCCTCACCCACGCTGACCTGGGCGACAGCCTGGCTGCTCAGGTCCGAGCCGACGAGGCCGTTGCCGCCTGGTCCGAGGCCCTGTCCCTCATGGAAGGCATGACCTCCGACCGCACCCGCAAGGCGATCACTTCGCTCCGCTCCACCCTCGCCGTCTACCAGCGCCGCAAAGTGCCTGGAGCCGTCGAACTCGACCGCCGCGCACGCGAAGCGCTGACCTAAGCTGCCCACCAACCGGCCGACGAAGGGACCCCAGCCGTGGCTCAGCCACAGACCGACGACCAGCCGAAAGCCCTGCCGCCCGCTCTCGACTCCATGACCTTGCTGGTCGCCGCCGTCATCGTCCACGACAAGGCCACCAACCGCGTCGTCCTCCTCCAGCGCAGCGAGAACGCCAAGTTCGCGCACGGTATGTGGGACCTGCCGGTCGGCAAGAGCGAACCCGGCGAGCCCATCACCGAGACTGCGGTCCGTGAGCTGTATGAGGAGACCGGCCTGACCGTCAAGCCGGAAACCTTGAAGGTCGCCCACATCATCCATAACGCCTGGGGCGTCGAGGCCCCCAACGGCTTCCTCACCGTCGTCTTCGCCACCCACGAATGGACCGGCGAACCCGAGAATCGCGAACCTCGCAAACACGCCCAGGTTCGCTGGGTCGATGCCGATGCCATCCCAGTGGAGTTCGTGGACACCACCGCGAGCGCCGTCCACCGCTACCTCGCGGACGGCCCTCAGGTATCGCTGGACGGGTGGAAGTAAAGATCACCACGGTGTCACCGTGACCTGCACCTCCCGACGCGGAGGCCAGGTGGCCCGCTCTTCCACGCCGAGGTGCGGCACGTACGTGACGACGTACTCGATCACCCCCCAGTGCCTTTGTCCGGTTAGCCGGGGTGGAGCAGTAAGCAACGACTCCAGTCGCCCCATCATTCGACTACGACGAAATCCACTGTCAAGAAGGTCCGAATACAGCGGCGGGCCCTCACTGACACACCCAGCTCCGACCCAGCAGCGGTACGGATGACCAGGGACGACGCCAGGTGACGACCCGTCACCCCATACAGCGCGGAAACAGCAGCAGACACAGCGACGGGGTCGCTCGCAAACCGAGCGACCCCGACTGACCTGCATGTTTGTCAGGTCACCGCAGCGATGCTATGACGCGCACTAGACGTTGAAGCGGAACTCCACCACATCCCCGTCCTGCATCACATACTCCTTGCCCTCCATGCGCGCCTTGCCCTTCGCGCGGGCCTCCGCCACCGAGCCCGTCTCCACCAGGTCCGCGAAGGAGATGACCTCCGCCTTGATGAAGCCCTTCTGGAAGTCCGTGTGGATCACGCCCGCCGCCTCGGGGGCCGTGGCGCCCCGGGGGATCGTCCAGGCGCGGGATTCCTTCGGGCCCGCCGTCAGGTAGGTCTGGAGGCCGAGGGTGCGGAAGCCGACGTGGGCGAGGGTGGCGAGGCCCGGTTCTTCCTGGCCCACCGACTGGAGGAGCTCCAGGGCCTCCTCGTCGTCCAGCTCCGCGAGGTCCGCCTCCAGCTTCGCGTTGAGGAAGATCGCCTCCGCGGGGGCGACCAGGGCGCGCTGCTCGGCCTTGAAGGCGTCGTCCGTCAGCTCGTCCTCGTCGACGTTGAAGACGTAGAGGAACGGCTTCGTCGTGAGGAGGTGCAGGTCGTGGAGGAGTTCCGCGCGCTCCGAGCCCTGCACGATGCCCGCGGAGAAGAGCGTGTCGCCCTTCTCCAGGATCTCCTTGGCCGACTCCACCGCCGCCACCTTCGGCGCGATGTCCTTCTTGATGCGCGACTCCTTCTGGAGGCGCGGCAGGACCTTCTCGATCGTCTGGAGGTCGGCGAGGATCAGCTCGGTGTTGATCGTCTCGATGTCGTCCTTGGGCGAGACCTTGCCGTCCACGTGCACGACGTTCTCATCCTTGAAGGCGCGGATGACCTGGCAGATCGCGTCCGACTCGCGGATGTTCGCGAGGAACTTGTTGCCCAGGCCCTCGCCCTCGCTCGCGCCGCGCACGATGCCGGCGATGTCGACGAAGTCGACCGTGGCGGGCAGGACGCGCTGGGAGGAGAAGATCTCGGCCAACTTCGTCAGGCGCGGGTCGGGGACGCCGACCACGCCGACGTTCGGCTCGATCGTGGCGAACGGGTAGTTGGCCGCCAGCACGTCGTTCTTGGTCAGGGCGTTGAACAGGGTCGACTTGCCGACATTCGGCAGACCGACGATTCCGATCGTGAGCGACACGTTGCGACTTCCCGTACGTGAGGGCTGGGTGGGAGCACGGCCCGAGTGCCGCGTACCGGAAACTTCGGTACGCGCCCGCGCCTCGTACGCCTATCCATGTCGCGTACGCGCGCTTCGCACAAGGGCCGATCCCCCAGTCTACGGCGTGTCGCCACCGGCCCGTCCGGGCGGCCGCCGCCGCGTCGAACGGATGGCCAAGGTCACGTCAAAGGCGTGTCTCACCCCGGAATCCGCGCGGCGGCCGACCTAGGTTGGACCAGTGGAGCAACACAGGACGCGTCCCCGTCAGACCGAACCGAAGGCCCCCTCCGTGGCGAGGCCCCGTCGGAGCGCCCCGCTGCCCTCGCAGGGCCGGGCGGCCGGGACGGGCGGAGCGGCGCAGCGGACCGCGCCGCGCCCGCGCCGGCCCGCGCCTCCGCTGGTACGGGCCCTGCGCCGCGCACCGCTCGTCCGCGCCCTGCGGCGGATGCCGAACCCGCGGCTGACCGGGCTCGGCAGCGGACTGTTCTGCACCGGGGTGCTGTTCCTGCTCGCCTGCCTGCTGGGACTGCTGTTCGACGACGCCCTCGTCGCGTACGGGGTGCTGTTCCTGCCCGTCGCCACGCTGACCGCACTGTGGGTGCGCCCGGCCGACCTGGTCACCGCGCCCATCGGCGCGCCGATCGCCTTCGCCACCGGGATTCTGCCGATCTCCGGGGGCACGGGCTTCGGCGGACGCCTCATGGGCCTCGTGACGTCACTCGCGCTGCACGCGGGCTGGCTGTACGGGGGCACGCTCATCGCCGGGCTCATCGTGTGCGTACGCAAGGTCCGGCTGATGGCCGAGCGGCGCGGGCAGGCCGGGCGGGGGCCCGCGCGGAAGGGGACGGCGGGGCCGGGCCCGAAGCGCGCCCCCGCCGTCTGACGCCCGCGAGCCGCTACGCCTCGCTCGCCGCCATCGCCGCTCCCACGATGCCGGCGTTGTTCTGGAGCTGCGCCGGGACGATCTCCGCGGAGATGCCCTCGATCAGCGGCAGGAACTTGTGGGCCTTGCGGCTCACACCGCCGCCGATGATGAACAGCTCCGGCGAGAACAGCATCTCCACGTGCGCGAGGTACTTCTGCACGCGGTGCGCCCAGTGCTCCCAGCTCAGGTCCTCGTCCTCGCGGGCCTTGGACGAGGCGCGCTTCTCCGCGTCGTGGCCGTGCAGTTCGAGGTGGCCCAGCTCGGTGTTGGGCACCAGGCGCCCGCCCGTGAACAGGGCGCTGCCGATGCCCGTGCCGAGGGTGAGGAGGAGGACCGTGCCCTTGCGGTCCTTGCCCGCGCCGAAGTGCATCTCGGCCACGCCCGCCGCGTCCGCGTCGTTCAGGACGGTCACGGGGGCGCCGCCGAGGCGGTCCGAGACCAGCTTCCGGATGTCCGTACCGATCCAGCTCTTGTCGACGTTGGCCGCGGTGCGCGCCGTGCCGTCGGTGATCACGCCGGGGAAGGTGGCGCCGATGGGCCCCTTCCAGCCGAAGTGCTCCACGACCTCGCACACGCCCGCGACCACCGCCTCCGGCGTCGCCGGATGGGGGGTCAGGACCTTGTGCCGCTCCTGGGCCAGGTCTCCGCGGTCAAGGTCCACGGGAGCGCCCTTGATCCCTGAGCCGCCGATGTCCACACCGAAGATCTCCATGGCCCCACCGTACGACCCGGACCAGCGCCGCGGCAGCCGCACCGCCTCGGTTCCCGTCAGCGCCGGGGCAGCCGCACCGCTTCGGTTCCCGTCACCGCCGGGGCAGCCGCACCGCTCCGGCTCCCGCCAGCTCCGGCGCAGCCGCACCGCTCCGGTCCCCGTCAGCTCCGGGACAGCTCCGCCGCCTCGGCCCGCAGGTCCCTGCGGAGCTCCTTCGGCAGCGAGAAGGTGATCGACTCCTCGGCGGTCTTCACCGTCTCGACGTCGCCGAAGCCCCGCTCGGCGAGCCATTCGACGACGCCGTCCACCAGGACGTCGGGCACGGAGGCACCGGAGGTCAGACCGACCGTCGTGACGCCTTCGAGCCACGCCTCGTCGATCTCGTCGGCGCCGTCGACCAGGTGCGAGGCGGGGGCGCCCGCGTCGAGGGCGACCTCGACCATGCGGATCGAGTTGGAGGAGTTCTTGGAGCCGACGACGATGACCAGCTCGGCGTCCTCGGCGAGCTTCTTCACCGCGGTCTGGCGGTTCTGCGTGGCGTAGCAGATGTCGTCGCTGGGCGGCGAGAGCAGGTTCGGGAACTTGCCCTTGAGGGCGTCGACCGTCTCCATCGTCTCGTCGACGGAGAGCGTGGTCTGGGAGAGCCAGACGACCTTGTCCGGGTCGCGGACCTCGACGTTCGCGACGTCGTCGGGGCCGTCGACGAGCGTGATGTGCTCGGGCGCCTCACCGGACGTGCCAATGACCTCCTCGTGGCCCTCGTGCCCGATCAGGAGGATGTCGAAGTCCTCCTTGGCGAACCGGACGGCCTCCTTGTGCACCTTCGTGACCAGCGGGCACGTCGCGTCGATCGTCGCCAGCTTGCGCTCGGCGGCCTCCGCGTGGACGGTCGGGGCCACGCCGTGCGCGGAGAACATGACGATGGAGCCCTCGGGGACCTCCGCCGTCTCCTCCACGAAGATGGCGCCCTTCTTCTCCAGGGTCTTCACCACGTACTTGTTGTGCACGATCTCGTGGCGGACGTAGATCGGGGCCCCGTACTGCTCCAGGGCCTTCTCGACGGCGATCACGGCACGGTCCACGCCCGCGCAGTAGCCACGGGGAGCGGCGAGCAGGACACGGCGGGAGCCAGGCGTTGCAGTCATGCCACCCATCGTAAGGCCGCGTCCAGCGCGTCAAAGATCGCCCGGTTGGGGAGACTGGGGGTCCGCGGAGTTCCACGCGCCGATCCACGGAGGCACGATGTCCGGTCAGACCGCCGGTGAGGGGGCCCACGAGGCGGGCGAGGGACCCGCCGGGGACACGAGGCTGCGGCGCAGCCTGGGCTTCCGCGACCTCGTCGTCTACGGTCTGCTCTTCATCGCCCCCATGGCGCCCGTCGGCGTCTTCGGGACGCTCGACGCGAAGTCGCACGGAGCCGTCGCCCTCGTCTATCTGATCGCGACGGTCGCCATGGCGTTCACCGCGTTCAGCTACGCCCAGATGGTGCGGATCGTCCCCCAGGCGGGCTCCGTCTTCGCCTACGCGCGCGCGGGTCTCGGAAAGGGCTTCGGGTTCGTCGCCGGGTGGATGGCGATGCTCGACTACCTGCTCATCCCCGCGGTCGCCTACCTCTTCTCCGGCATCGCCATGAACTCCCTGGTGCCGTCGGTGTCGCGGTGGGTGTGGACGGCCCTCGCGGTGCTCATCACGACCCTGCTGAACCTGTGGGGCGTACGGACGGCCGCGCGGGTCGGCTTCGCCGTGCTCGCCATGGAGGTCGTCGTCCTCCTCGTCTTCGTCGTCGCCGCGGTGGTCGTCATCGCCGGGGACGGCACCCAGCGGGACTGGCTCTCGCCGCTGACCGGAGACGGCTCACAAGGCGCGTTCGCGCTGTCCGCGGTGGTGGGGGCGGTGTCCATCGCCGTCCTTTCCTACCTGGGCTTCGACGCCATCGCCTCCTTCGCCGAGGAGGTGACGGGCGGCTCGGCGAAGGTCGCGCGGGCCGTGCTGTTCTGCCTGGCGCTCGCCGGTGTGCTCTTCGTGGCCCAGACGTACCTGGTGGCCCTCCTCGAACCGCTGTCCTCCGCCCGGCTCGCCGCGGAGCCGGTCAAGCAGGGCACGGCCTTCTACGATGCGGTCGACTCGGCGGCCGGGTCGTGGCTGCACGACCTGGTGGCCGTCAGCAAGGCCATCGGGGCCGCGTTCGCCGCGCTCGCCGGGCAGGCCGCGGCCGGGCGGCTGCTCTTCGCCATGGCCCGGGACCGGCGGCTGCCGAAGGGGCTCGCGCGGACCGACTCCGGTACGCCGCGGGTGGCGCTGCTCTGTGCGGCCGTCGTGACCCTCGTGGCCGCGGTGTGGGCGGCTCGGCGGGACGACGGGATGGACCACCTGGTGTCGGTGGTCGACATCGGGGCGCTCACGGCGTTCCTGTTGTTGCACGCGAGCGTGGTGGGGTGGTTCGTCTTCCGCCACCGGGCCTCCGGCTTCAGTTGGTGGCGGCATCTCCTCGTGCCCCTGCTGGGGGCCGTGATCACCGTGGCGGTCATCTGGGAGGCCGCGGGGTCCGCGCAGGTCGTCGGGGCGGTGTGGCTCGCCGTGGGGCTGGCCGTGCTTCTCGTCCAGCGGGCTCGGCGGGCCGACTGAGCCGCCGCTGCGCGGCGATTCTCACCCACCCGCCCGCTCGTTTCCCCGCATCGGGCCCGCGCCGGACGAACGCCGGCCCTGTCAGACCCTGCCGCTACGCTCACCGCATGGCTCTCAACACGTCCGCCGACGCGCCGCTGCCCGTGGGGCAGGTGTCGCGGCTCATCGGCGGCTGGATCGATCGGCTCGGTGCCGTGTGGGTCGAGGGGCAGATCACGCAGCTGTCCCGGAGGCCCGGTGCCGGCGTCGTCTTCATGACGCTCCGCGACCCCTCGCACGACATCTCGGTCAGCGTCACGTGCTACCGCCAGGTGTTCGACGCCGTGGCGGACGTCGTCTCCGAGGGCGCCCGCGTCGTCGTCCACGCGAAGCCCGAGTGGTACGCCCCGCGGGGGCAGCTCTCCCTGCGGGCCGCCGAGATAAGGCCGGTCGGCGTCGGCGAGCTGCTCGCCCGCATCGAGCAGCTGAAGAAGCGCCTCTCCGGAGAGGGCCTCTTCGCCCCGGAGAGGAAGCGGCCGCTGCCCTTCCTGCCGCAGCTCGTCGGCCTGGTCACGGGCCGGGCATCGGCCGCCGAGCGGGACGTCCTGGAGAACGCGCGGCACCGCTGGCCCGCCGTCCGCTTCGAGGTGCGCAACGTCCCGGTGCAGGGCGTGCACGCGGTGCCCCAGGTCGTCCGGGCCGTGAAGGAACTCGACGCCCTCGCCGAGGTCGACGTGATCGTCGTGGCGCGGGGCGGCGGCAGCGTGGAGGACCTGCTGCCGTTCTCCGACGAGCAGCTGGTCCGCGCGGTGGCCTCCTGCCGCACACCGGTGGTCTCGGCGATCGGCCACGAGCCGGACAGCCCGCTCCTCGACCTCGTGGCGGACCTGCGCGCGTCCACGCCCACCGACGCCGCCAAGAAGGTCGTGCCGGACGTCGGGGAGGAGTACGAGCGGGTGCGCTGGCTGCGGGACCGCGCCCGGCGCTGCGTGGACGCCTTCCTCGACCGGGAGGAGCGCGGCCTCGCCCACGCGCTGGCCCGGCCCTCCATGGAGCATCCGCACCGCATGATCGAGGAGCGCGAGGAGCAGGTCTCCGCCCTCGTCGACCGCAGCCGCCGCACCCTCGGGCACCTCCTCGACCGGGCGGGTTCGGAGCTGACGCACACCCACGCGCGCGTGGTGGCCCTCTCCCCCGCGGCGACGCTCCAGCGGGGGTACGCGGTGCTCCAGAAGCCGGACGGCACGGTCGTCAGGGCCCCGGGCGACGTGGGTGCCGACGAGGAGCTGCGGGCCCGGGTCGCCGAGGGCGAGTTCACCGTACGTACGACAGGAGCCGCGCCGGCGGCCGAGGAAGCCGCGGCCGACGCGGACCGAGCCGAGATCTAGGGTGGGCGCATGACCAGCACAACGGACCAGGACGCGGGCTCCGCGGACGCGCTCGGGTACGAGCAGGCGCGGGACGAGCTGATCGAGGTCGTACGCCGCCTCGAAACGGGCGGGACGACCCTGGAGGAGTCCCTCGCCCTGTGGGAGCGCGGCGAGGAGCTGGCCAGGATCTGCCGCCGCTGGCTCGACGGCGCCCGCGCCCGCCTGGACGCGGCCCTCGCGGGACCGGACGCCGGGGACGGCGCCGAAGACGGTGCCGACGACGACGTCGACGACGTGGACGGGGACGGGGACGGGGCCTGATCCCTCACCGACCCGGGGGCGGCGCCGACCGGAGCCGGCCGGCGCCGGCGGGAGCCGGAGCGGCCCGACCGCGGCGGCGGAGTGGACCGAAACGGACCGGCCAAGCCGTTCGGGTTTCGGACAGAACCCTGTGAAGCGGATCACGAGGACCCCGTTTTGGTTGAATCTTAAACGTCACTTGTCGTACCGTCGGTCGTGCCGGCTGATCTCCAGCACCGCACGTATCCACACGTATCGAGAAGGTTGATCCATGTCTCTCGCCCTTGACCCCGCCGCCCAGGACCTGCTCTTCCGCGAGGCCCGCACCGCGAACACCTTCACCGACGAGCCGGTCACCGACGAGCAGGTCCAGGCGATCTACGACCTGGTCAAGTACGGCCCGACCGCCTTCAACCAGTCGCCGCTGCGCGTCACCCTGGTCCGCTCCCCCGAGGCCCGCGAGCGCCTGGTGCAGCACATGGCCGAGGGCAACCGCCCGAAGACCTCGGCGGCGCCGCTGGTCGCGATCCTCTCCGCCGACAACGAGTTCCACGAGGAGCTCCCGGCACTGTTCCCGCACTTCCCCCAGGCCAAGGACGCCTTCTTCTCCGAGCGCCCCGCCCGTGAGCAGGCCGCCCTCCTGAACGCCGCGCTGCAGGCCGCGTACTTCATCATCGGCGTGCGCGCCGCCGGTCTCGCCGCGGGCCCGATGACCGGTTACGACCCGGCCGGCCTCCAGAAGGAGTTCCTGGACGACGACCACACCCCGCTGATGGTCGTCAACATCGGCAAGCCCGGCGAGGACGCCTGGTTCCCGCGCTCCCCGCGCCTGTCCTACGAGGACGTCGTCACCACGGTCTGAGGACCTGTCCTGCCGGCCCGCTCGCCGCGGTGCCCGGCAGCTTCCGGGCCGGCCGGGCCCGCGTCGGCACAGACCGACGCGCGCCCGGCCGGCCCTTTCCCGTTCGCGAAGGGGGACCGGCCTCCCCTCGGCAGGGTGTAGCTGACCCCCGGCCGATCAGGGGGCGCAGCGGATGGTCCAGGGCACCCCCGCCCGGCGACAGTAGGGCCCATGAACACGCACAAGGCCCTGCTCGCCGCCCTGCTCATCCCGCTCGGTGCCACCCTGGCCGTCGCCCCTGCCGCCTCCGCGGCCCCGACCGCCCCGACCACCGCGACGGCCTCCGCCGACGCCGCCGCGCCCGCCGGCCCGAAGGAGGCCGCGACCGCCGCGTTCCGTACCCCCGAGGCGGCCCTCGACCGGGTGGCCCACCCGCTGCGCACCACCGAGCCCCGCGGCGGCCTGGCCGACCTCCGCCCGTTCGGCCGGATGGTCGGCGACGCCCGGGTGGTGGGCCTGGGCGAGGCCACCCACAGCTCGCACGAGTTCTTCACCGTCAAGCACCGGGTCCTGAGGTACCTGGTCGAGAAGAAGGGCTTCCGGGCCTTCGCCCTCGAAGCCCCGTGGAGCACCGGACTGCGGCTCAACGCCTACCTCACGCGCGGCGAGGGCGACCTGAAGCAGATCATGGACGAGGAGTTCCAGGGGTCCTACCGGTTCTGGAACAACGCCGAGTACCGCGATCTGCTCCAGTGGATGCGCGCGTACAACGTCGAGCACTCCAAGGACCCGGTCCGGTTCGTCGGCGACGACAACGGATTCGCCGGTGCCGAGCTGTACGACGAGGTGAGCGGCTACGCGGCCGAGGCCCGCCCCGAACTCACCCCGAAGCTCACCGAGCTGTACCGGGGCCTGCGGCCCGCCACCGACGCCGAGACCTACGTCAACGACTACCTCGCCAAGCCACTGGCCGAGCGCGAGGAGCTCGCCGAGCGGACCGGCCGGGCGGTGCGGCTGCTGGAGCAGCGGCCCGGCAGGGGTGCCGACGCCGAGGCGCACGCCTGGGCCGTCCAGCACGCCACCGCGATCCACCAGATGACCACGCTGTACGCCTTCGACTGGGACGACCCGCAGCGCGTCCCCGACGCCATGCGCTACCGCGACCAGGTCATGGCGGACAACGTCGCCTGGTGGCAGCGGCGGACCGGCGACAAGATCTTGCTCGCCGCCCACAACGGCCACGTCGCGCTCAAGACCTACGTCCCCGCGAGCCACCCGAAGGTACAGGGCGACTTCCTCCGCGAGCGGCTGGGCCGCGACTACCTGAGCGTCGGCCTCACCTTCGACCAGGGCTCCTTCAACGCCATCGGCCAGGACGGCGGCGTCCACCGCTTCTCCGTCGGCCCGGCCGCGCCCGGCACCACCGAGCACACCCTCGACCGGGTGCGCCACCGCGACTTCGTGGTGGACCTGCGCAAGGCCCCGGCCCCGGCCCGCGCCTGGCTCACCGAGCCCCGCACCGTCAAGAACATCGCCGCCACCTACCCCTGGAACGGGAACGCGGCGGAGATCCGGCTCGCGAAGACGCACGACGTCGTGGTCCACCTCCACCAGGTGGAGGCGGCCCGCATGCTCAAGTAGCGCCGGGCCCGCGCGACGCGGCAGACCGGCCGGCATCCCGGGCCGCCAGGGCGTCCCCCGGGTGCCGGCCGGACGTCACGCCGTCTTCAGCGACTCCGCCATCTTCGCGAGCCGCCCGAACGAGGCCGTGCCCGCGACCACCGTCGTCGCGCCCTTCTCGGTACTCACCAGGGCGTCGTACGTGTCGCCGCGGTACCGCTGCCAGGTGCGGCCGTCGATCTCCTCGGTGGCGGCGGTCTTCCGCGCCTCCTTGGTGGCCTGCGGGATGAACTTGGCCGGCTTGGCGGTGGACTGCTTGACCGCCACGTACTCGCCGTCGGGGTCGAGGAAGCCCAGGTGCCAGCTGTCGTGCTCGGCGCCGTTGAACCGCACCGACGTCGGCTTCCACGCCTTCGTCAGGCCCTCGGGCGCCGCCACGGGATAGGCCGCGGCGCGCCGGGCCGTCAGCAGCTCGACCCGGTAGTCGACGCGCTTGACCGGGGTCTTGGACTCGTCGTGCGGGACGAAGATGTAGATCACGCCTGCCACCAGGGCGATCACCACCAACGACCACACCATGTTCTTGACGGTCTGGGTGCCTTGTCTGCCTGCCACGTCCCCCATGGTCTCAGGCCCGGAATGCGACTCTTCCCCCGGTGCCGCCCTTGGCGCCCCCGGGTGCCGCCGGCCACCTCCGGCCCCGCTCATGCGTGGGGCCCACTGCTCATTTTGTCGGCCTGCGGATAGAGTCGTTCACAATCCCTCATCCGGCCGCCCTCCCGTCGCGCACCACCGCCCTTCCAAGGACGCCCTACGGGCGCGCCACTTTTTTGTATCAGCAGAAAGGTGCTCTTCCGATGACCGAGCATCATCTCCCGTCCGAGCTAGAGGTCTCTCCCGAGGCTCCCGACCGCAACCTCGCCCTGGAACTCGTCCGGGTCACCGAGGCCGCCGCCATGGCGGCGGGCCGCTGGGTCGGCCGCGGCGACAAGAACGGCGCGGACGGCGCCGCCGTCAGGGCCATGCGGACCCTCGTCTCCACCGTCTCGATGAACGGCGTCGTCGTCATCGGCGAGGGCGAGAAGGACGAAGCCCCGATGCTCTTCAACGGAGAGCACATCGGCGACAGCACCGGCGCCGAGGTCGACATCGCCGTCGACCCGATCGACGGCACGACCCTCTGTGCGAAGGGGATGCCGAACGCCATCGCCGTGCTCGCCGCCGCCGACCGCGGCGCGATGTTCGACCCGTCCGCGGTCTTCTACATGGACAAGCTGGTCACCGGCCCCGAGGCCGCCGACTACGTGGACATCAACGCCCCCGTCTCGGTCAACATCCGCCGGGTCGCCAAGGCCAAGAACTCCTCGCCCGAGGACGTCACAGTCATGATCCTCGACCGCCCCCGCCACGAGGGCATCGTCAAGGAGATCCGGGAGACCGGCGCCCGCATCAAGTTCATCTCGGACGGCGACGTCGCGGGCTCGGTCATGGCCGTGCGCGAGGGCACCGGCGTCGACCTGCTCATGGGCATCGGCGGCACCCCCGAGGGCATCATCTCGGCCTGCGCGATCAAGTGCCTGGGCGGCACCATCCAGGGCAAGCTGTGGCCCAAGGACGACGAGGAGCGGCAGCGGGCCGTCGACGCGGGCCACGACCTCGACCGCACGCTCTCGACGGACGACCTGGTCAAGGGCGACAACGTCTTCTTCGTCGCGACCGGCATCACCGACGGCGAGCTGCTCCAGGGCGTCCGCTACCGCGCGGCCACCGCCTCGACGTCGTCGCTGGTCATGCGCTCCAAGTCGGGCACGATCCGCAAGATCGACTCCGATCACCGGCTCTCGAAGCTGCGCGCCTACAGCGCCATCGACTTCGACCGCGCCAAGTAGCGCACCGGACCGCGCAGACATGCGGAGGGGGCGCCCCGTGCGGGGGGCGCCCCCTTCGTCGTACGCCGGTCAGCCGGCGGCGGCTATCGAGTGCGCCGCCTTCTTGAGCTCCATGTCACGCCGGCGGCGCCGGGCCAGGACCACGCGGCGCTCGGCGGCGGTGAGACCGCCCCACACGCCGTACGGCTCGGGCTGGAGCAGGGCGTGCTCGCGGCACTCGACCATCACGGGGCAGCGGCCGCAGACCCGCTTGGCCGCCTCCTCGCGCGAGAGCCGCGCCGCGGTCGGCTCCTTGGACGGGGCGAAGAAGAGTCCGGCCTCGTCACGCCGGCACACCGCCTCCGTGTGCCAGGGGGCGTCGTCGTCGCGGTCCCGCGCTGGGCCTCTTCCCCACGCGCTCGCGTTCCCTCGTGAAGGGGAGACCCCGTCGGCCGGAACTGCGGCGACCTGCGAGGACTGATGCGACGGTTGCAGCACGGCCTACTCCTGACGACGGCTTCGCGAGCGAGAGACGATGCAGCAGCTCTACCCGCTGTGTACGCGCCTATGCACTGAGTTCCGATCGACGCGAACGCGCCCCCGCCGTGCGCGACCCGTGGGGCGTCAGTGCCCCAGGTGCTTGCGCAGCTGCCGGTGGAGATCACGCACGAAGCGGCCGCGCCTCGGCCGCGCCTCGATGCTGCCGAGGATCGCCGTGCCGTCCACGAAGACGACCGGGGCGTCCTGGTCGGGCGAGTCGAGGGTGTCCACCTCGAAGCTGCCGAGGACACCCATGCCGTTGCCGCGCAGCGAGACGTTCTCCGGGACGTGGACCTCGATGGAGCCGAAGACGGCGATCGCCTTGATGACCACCTGGCGCTGCTCGAATATCGCCTCGCTCAGGTCGATCTCGACGCTGCCGAATATCGCGTACGCGTGCGTGCGGCGGGCGACGCGCCAGCGGCCCCTGCGGACGCTGCCGCTGAGCACCGCCACCAGGTTCTCGTCGGCGACCGGCGGGACGGCGCCCGGCGACGGCCTGGCCGGCGCGGGCTCGGGGGCGTGCGCGGCCCGCGGCCGGCCGTGCGCCGCGGGGAGGTCGCCGACCAGCGGCTCCAGCTCGGCCATGGTCTTCGCGCTGTAGACCCCGTCGATCCGCTCGGAGTGCTCCTCCGCGGTGAGGCGGCCCTCCGCCAGGGCCTCGCGGAGGATGTCGGCCGTGCGGTCGCGGTCGGCGTCGGAGGCACGGAGCGAGCCGGCCGATCCGGCCGCGGCGGGGGCGGGCTGCGAGGGGCGCTTTTCGAGGTCCACGCCCGTAGCGTACTCACTCGCGATAGATCGCGACTACCCCCTGTGGACAACCGGGCGGGTCGCCCCGCGCCCCGCCCGGCCGTGGGCCGCCGGGCCTCCTACTGAGCCTTACCTCACAGACCGGGCGCCTCCGGCGCGTCTTACGCTGGTTGACGCGTCGCCAATGGAGGCCGCGCCGCTGTCTGCCGAGTGAGGAATGGCCGTAATGCCAGAGTTTGCGTACTCCGATCTGCTCCCGCTGGGAGAGGACACCACCCCGTACCGGCTGGTGACCGCCGAGGGTGTCTCCACCTTCGAGGCCGACGGGCGGACGTTCCTCAAGGTCGACCCGGAGGCCCTGCGCAAGCTCGCCGCCGAGGCCATCCACGACATCCAGCACTACCTGCGGCCCGCGCACCTGGCCCAGCTCCGGCGCATCATCGACGACCCCGAGGCGTCGGGCAACGACAAGTTCGTCGCCCTCGACCTGCTGAAGAACGCGAACATCGCCGCCGCCGGCGTGCTCCCCATGTGCCAGGACACCGGCACCGCCATCGTCATGGGCAAGCGCGGCCAGAACGTCCTCACGGAGGGCGGCGACGAGGAGGCGCTCTCCCGGGGCATCTACGACGCGTACACGAAGCTCAACCTCCGGTACTCCCAGATGGCCCCGCTGACCATGTGGGAGGAGAAGAACACCGGCTCCAACCTGCCCGCGCAGATCGAGCTGTACGCGACCGACGGCGGCGCCTACAAGTTCCTCTTCATGGCCAAGGGCGGTGGCTCGGCGAACAAGTCGTTCCTCTACCAGGAGACGAAGGCCGTCCTGAACGAGACCTCCATGATGAAGTTCCTGGAGGAGAAGATCCGCTCGCTCGGTACGGCCGCGTGTCCGCCGTACCACCTGGCGATCGTCGTCGGCGGCACGTCCGCCGAGTTCGCCCTGAAGACCGCGAAGTACGCCTCCGCGCACTACCTCGACGAGCTGCCCGCCGAGGGCTCCCCCACCGGGCACGGCTTCCGGGACAAGGAGCTGGAGGAGAAGGTCTTCGAGCTGACGCAGAAGATCGGCATCGGCGCGCAGTTCGGCGGCAAGTACTTCTGCCACGACGTCCGCGTCGTGCGCCTGCCCCGCCACGGCGCCTCGCTGCCCGTCGCCATCGCCGTCTCCTGCTCGGCCGACCGCCAGGCCACCGCGAAGATCACCGCCGAGGGCGTCTTCCTCGAGCAGCTGGAGACGGACCCGGCGCGCTTCCTGCCGGAGACCACGGACGAGCACCTGGGCGAGGAGGACGTCGTCAGGATCGACCTCAACCAGCCCATGGACGCCATCCTCGCCGAGCTGACCAAGCACCCGGTGAAGACCCGCCTGTCGCTGACGGGACCGCTGGTCGTGGCCCGCGACATCGCGCACGCCAAGATCAAGGAGCGGCTCGACGCGGGCGAGGAGATGCCGCAGTACCTGAAGGACCACCCCGTGTACTACGCGGGCCCCGCGAAGACCCCCGAGGGCTACGCCTCCGGCTCCTTCGGACCGACCACGGCCGGGCGCATGGACTCCTACGTGGAGCAGTTCCAGGCGGCGGGCGGCTCCAAGGTCATGCTCGCCAAGGGCAACCGGAGCAAGCAGGTCACCGACGCGTGCGACGCGCACGGCGGCTTCTACCTCGGCTCGATCGGCGGCCCGGCCGCGCGCCTGGCCCAGGACTGCATCAAGAAGGTCGAGGTCGTCGAGTACGAGGAGCTGGGCATGGAGGCGGTCTGGAAGATCGAGGTGGAGGACTTCCCCGCGTTCATCGTCGTCGACGACAAGGGCAACGACTTCTTCACTTCCCGGGAACCCGAGCAGCCGACGTTCACCAGCATCCCCGTCCGGGGGCCTGGCCTGGCGTAACGCACCCCTGACCCGCGCAGAGAGCCCCTGGCCGCCGGTCGGGGGCTCTCGCCGTTCCTGCCCTCACGCGGCGCTGTCCAGCACTGCCCGAACCTCGGGCACGTCGGCATACTCGGAGAGCCGGTCAAGCACCACGCGCACCCGCTCAGCCGTCCGTTCGCTGGCCACGTCCGCCGACAGACTGATGACCCTCTCGGCCACTGCTGCGGCTTCCGCGGGCTCGTTGGCGTCGGCATAGGCCACGGCCAGCCAGGAGAGGTAGAGGGCCATTTCCCGTGTATGCGTAGCGTCGTATTCCTTGAGCACCTCTCGCAGCAAAGGGACGGCCCGCAAGGGGCGGCGCAGTTCCGTGTAGACGCGGCTCTCCATGACGCGGAGTTCCCCCGCGTCGACCCAATACAGATAGGCGGGTGACTCCGTGCCGGGGGTGTCTGCGGTCAAGGCTTCCCCGGCCTCTCCAAGTGCGCGCATGGCGGGCTGCGGCTGGTTCGCCTTCGTGTGCGCCCAAGCCACTCGATCGAGGTACAGGGCGCGGGCTTTCGGTGGCGCGTCCGCAGCGTCATGCAGGGCGGCTTGCGCAAGGGTGACCCCCTCGGCTTCCCGACCCGTGTTGCTGAACTGGTAGGCCAGGGAACCGGCGATGTTCCCGGCCAGGGTGAAATCCTCGGCCTGTCGGGCGGCACTGATCCCTAGCCGGTAGATCCGTTCCGCCTCTTCATGCTGACCCGCGTCACTGGCGATCCAACCCGCGATCTGCGCCAACTCCCCGAGCTGCCGCAACAGATCGCGGCCGATCACGTCGGTGTGCGCGTGTTCCCGATAAAGCTTCACGGCACGTCGCAGCTCCCGCAGCGCGGGCCGAATGAGATCGCCCCCGGCCAAAAAGTCGTCGGCCAGGCGCAAGCCGTGCACGCGCTGCTGAAGGTCGGTGATCTGCCCCGACCCGATACGGCGTCCCTCACGGCCGCTCAGAGGGGCCAGAGGATCATCCTCGGGCAGGAAGTCGGCCAGGGTCGGCAGCGGCGGTTCAGCGGGCGACTGGGGGGCTTGCAACACGTCTACGGGAACGCCGAGGGCGGCGGCCAGGATGGGGAGCCATTCACGGGGGGTGCGCTTCCCCGTCTCCCATCGACTGATCTCCTGACGCCCGACCGGATCGCCCTGAACGCCGGCGAGGCGGCACACCTCGCCCGCCAAACGCGCCTGGCTCCAGCGGAGCCGTTCGCGCTCACGCCGGATGTTGGCCCCGATGCTGCTCCCCATAGCCCCAGTCTGGCCGACGGTTGGCCTACACGGGGCCGCTAGTCCCGACTTCCACACGGCGCGACGATCACTCTGCACCGAGACGAGGAGACGGCGACGATGGCAAGCCAGACCAGGGCAGGCACCGACGCACGGCAACCCGAGTACGTGACCTACGCCCCCAAGGGTTACTGCTGCCCCGAGTGCAAACAGCCGATCAAGAGCCTTGAGCGTGCGATCCGAGGCACCGCCCCCATGCCGGCCGGTGCGCCCGCCGTGACCTACCGGCACGCCGAGTGCCCCAAGGTGCAGTCATGACAGCCCCCGCAAAGCGCGTCAGCGCCCGCGTGAGCGCCTTACCCGAGCCGGACCCAGTCAGTCTTGTTGGCGGCGACGAGAAGGCGTCAGAAAGGGGCTGGTGGGCCGAGTACGGGGGAATTCGTGACTCGGCTTCCGGCGTGATCGCATTCCCGCCGAATGCGCTCCCTCCGTGCTCGGTCGCGAACTGCCAACGCTGCGCAGGAAAGCAGGGGGAATGAGAGCCGATGACCGATTGCCGAGAGAACCCAGGCGCGGTCCAGTCGACCCCTCCACATGCATGGCGTGCGCAACGCTGCGAGGAAATGCCCGCGCTGCCGCACGGACCGACGATCCGCTCTTGGCCTTGGCCACTGTGTCAGCTTATGGAGACTGACCGCATTTCTGGTCTGGACGCTCGCCGGCTTCCTGCTGACTCTGCCCCGATGATCTCCGCCCCTGCCGGATATATCTAATCCGGCTCCCCCTCTGTTGTCGGACGCGACTTCGGCAGGGGCGGTGCAGTACCCCGTTTCGCAGACAGCGAGACGGATGGACAGGCACCATCCATGCCACGGGAGGTAACCAAATGCGTAAGCACTGGCTCACGATGACGGACGGCGGGAACCCGCAGGACGACAGCAACAGCGGCAACAAGCACGGCGGCGGCTCGGACGAGGGTGGCAACACCAACGACGGCCAGGGACCGGCGGACGGTCGCTGAATGAGCGAGCACCACGAAGCGGACGCCACCCCGGAAGGGTTGGCGTCCGCGCTCATGGAAAAGGGTGTCCTGTCGTCTGATTGGCTCCCCGCATTCAAGCGGGCACCGCGCCACCTGTTCGTGCCCGATGCGATCTGGCCGGGTACGGCAGACGGTAACCACCAACAGAACCGGATCATCCGGTCCGAGGAACCCCGCGCATGACGGCGAGCCGTTTACACGGACGCGCCGATCACGACGCAATGGGATGACGGCACGTACACCGGGCCGGACAAAGGCAAGATCCCTCCTCTCCCAACTCCATGCCCACCATGGTGTTTTCGATGCTCGATGCGCTGAGCATTCACGAAGGCCATACGGTTCTGGAGATCGGGACAGGTACCGGCTGGAATGCCGGGCTTCTGTCGCACCGCGCAGGACCCGAAAACGTCGTCACGATCGAAGTGGACGACGCAGTCTCGGCGGACGCCAGAAAGCGGCTCCAGAACGTCGGATTCCATCCCCTGGCCGTCGTCGGAGACGGCGCGGAAGGATACGTCCCGGCAGCGCCTTATGACCGAGTCATCGCCACATGCTCAATCGGCCGAGTCCCCTACGCGTGGGTCGAGCAGACCACCAGCGCGTGAAACGGAAGCATGTCCGCGAATACCTGAACGGCAAGCCATGGCCAGCCGACGGCATCAAGTCGACCACAACTCTTTCCCCGGATGCTGTGGGCGACTGGCACGTCATGTTCGGCATTGGGGTTCAGGTCCCCGAGGCGTTTCCATGGATGGAATCGTACGCGGACGGCTCTTACACCCTGTGGCTTCGGGATACGGCGGTCACGTCATGGGCGACTGCGGACTTCGAGAAAGACCGCGCAGAGTTCGAAGTCGTCCAGTCCGGCCCCCGGAAACTGTGGAACGAAGTGGAAAAGGCTTACGGATGGTGGGACGCGCAGGGGCGTCCCGGATTCGAGCGGTTCGGTCTCACGGTTACCGCCGAGGGTGAGACAGTCTGGCTCGATGAACCAACGAATCCCGTTCCGCTGGTTCTCGGCTGAAACGAAGGAGAAGGGGCACCCAACGTTAGTCGGGTGCCCCTGTGTATTGCTTACGGCCGTCGACGGCAGGGCCAGCGGTCCAGTGCTCTACGGCCTGCCTCTGCTTCTCGGGACTGGCCGTGTCGTCCTTCAGGATCGACAGGCGGACAGCCCCCAGAACCCTTGCACGCGTGATCATGCCGGGGATCGCACGAGGGTCCACGCAAGATGAACAAGCCGAACGGCTTCTTCCAGGACCCGGCCCCCGAGCCGACGTTCACGCACATCCCGGTGCGCGGCCCGGGCCTGGTCCAGCGGCGAAGCCTGAGAGCGGGGCCCTTCCACGCGTGCGTGGAGGGGCCCTTCCCGTACCGGCGGGCAGTCGGCCGGGGAATAGGCGGATCAAGACACGCGCTCACCTTTTCGATGCTTTTCGACGGGGTCGAGCGGAGAGGTAGGTTCACGGCATGACCAGCGACGACCGCACCGGCGGGTACCGGACCGAGCACGATTCGATGGGCGAGGTGCGGGTCCCCGCGGACGCCAAGTGGCGTGCCCAGACCCAGCGCGCGGTGGAGAACTTCCCCGTCTCGGGGCAGCGCATCGAGCGGGCCCACATCGCGGCCCTCGCGCAGATCAAGGCTGCCGCAGCCAAGGTCAACGCGTCCCTCGGCGTGCTCGACGAGGACGTCGCGGAGGCCATCGCGGACGCGGCGGCCGAGGTCGCGGACGGCCGCTGGGACGAGCACTTCCCCGTGGACGTCTTCCAGACCGGCTCCGGCACCTCGTCCAACATGAACGCCAACGAGGTCATCGCCACGCTCGCCACCGAGCGGCTCGGCCGCGACGTGCACCCCAACGACCACGTCAACGCCTCGCAGTCCTCGAACGACGTCTTCCCCTCCTCGATCCACATCGCGGCGACCGGCGCGGTCACCGGCGACCTGATCCCGGCCCTGGAGCACCTCGCCACCGCCCTGGAGCGCAAGGCCGAGGAGTTCGCCGACGTGGTGAAGTCCGGGCGCACGCACCTGATGGACGCCACGCCCGTGACCCTCGGCCAGGAGTTCGCCGGGTACGCGGCCCAGATGCGGTACGGCGTGGAGCGGCTGAGGGCCTCGCTGCCGCGCCTGGCCGAACTGCCCCTCGGC
Source organism: Streptomyces sp. NPDC050703 (assembly GCF_040654435.1). NCBI lineage: Bacteria > Bacillati > Actinomycetota > Actinomycetes > Kitasatosporales > Streptomycetaceae > Streptomyces > Streptomyces sp. NPDC050703. The sequence continues at coordinate 34,783 of NZ_JBFAHX010000032.1, read as the reverse complement.
GGCACGGCCGTGGGCACCGGCATCAACACCCCGCCCGGCTTCTCCGCCGCCGTCATCGAGGAGATCGCGCGGGCCACGGGCCTGCCGCTGACCGAGGCCCGCGACCACTTCGAGGCGCAGGGCGCGCGCGACGGCATCGTGGAGACCAGCGGGCAGCTCAGGACCATCGGCGTGGGCCTGACGAAGATCGCCAACGACCTGCGGTGGATGGCGTCGGGCCCGCGCACGGGCCTCGCCGAGATCAGCCTGCCCGACCTGCAGCCCGGCTCCTCGATCATGCCGGGCAAGGTGAACCCGGTCATCCCCGAGGCCGCCCTGATGGTCGCCGCCCAGGTGACGGGGAACGACGCGACGGTCGCCGCGGCCGGCGCCGCGGGCAACTTCGAGCTGAACGTCATGCTGCCGGTGATCGCCAAGAACGTCCTGGAGTCGGTCCGCCTCCTCGCCAACGTCTCGCGGCTCCTCGCCGACCGCACCGTCGATGGCATCACCGCCCACCGGGAGCGGGCCAGGGAGTACGCCGAGTCCTCGCCCTCCGTCGTGACGCCGCTGAACAAGTACATCGGCTACGAGGAGGCCGCGAAGGTGGCGAAGAGGTCCCTCGCGGAGCGCAGGACGATCCGCGAGGTCGTCCTGGACTCCGGCTACGTCGAGCGGGGCGCCCTCACCCTGGAGCAGCTCGACGAGGCCCTGGACGTGCTGCGGATGACGCATCCCTGACATCGCACCTCGGGCAACACACGGGCCCCGTACGGTGACGGCGTCTAATATCTGTCCATGACAGACCTCGACGGAAAGACGGCGGACGGCGGAGCGGCCAGGTGGGCCCCCGGCGACCACATCCTGTGGCGGTACCGGGAGAACGCCGGGGACCGCTTCCACATCTGCCGTCCCGTCACCGTCGTCCAGGACACCCCCTCGCTGCTCGCCGTGTGGATGGCGCCCGGCACCGAGTGCGTGAAGCCGGTGCTCGCCGACGGCACGCCCGTGCACCGCGAGCCGCTCGCCACCCGCTACACCAAGCCGCGCACGGTCAGCAGGAGCCACTGGGCCGGCACCGGCGTCCTGAAGCTGGCGCACCCCGGCGAGCCGTGGTCGGTCTGGCTGTTCTGGGACCACGGCTGGCAGTTCAAGAACTGGTACGTGAACCTGGAGGAGCCCCTGGCGCGCTGGGCGGGCGGGGTGGACTCCGAGGATCACTTTCTGGACATCTCCGTGCGCCCGGACCGGAGTTGGCAGTGGCACGACGAGGACGAGTTCGCACAGGCCCTGCGGGTGGGCCTGATGGACCCCGAGAAGGCCGCTGACGTCCGCGCCGCCGGCCGGGCCGCCCTCGGCGTGATCGAGGCCTGGGGGGCACCGTTCTCGGACGGCTGGCAGCGCTGGCGCCCCGATCCGTCCTGGGACGTACCCTCCCTCCCGGATGACTGGGACCGTACGCCCGCGCATGTGTCGTCATGAGACCCTTGATGCGCCCCCGAGGGTCAAACGTAGGATCGTCCTCCGCAAGGGCGCACAGCAGCAACTCCGCGAACCCGTGCGGTGCCTGACAGGAAGTCATCGAGGGGCGGCAGAACGTGAGCGTGGACCGCAGAGGACAGGCCGAGGCCTTCGACGGCATCGGGCAGTCCTACGACGACGCCTTCCCGCACAAGGAGGGCCAGCTCGCCGCGGGGCGCCGCCTGATCGAGGCGCTGCCGCCCGGCTCCCGCGTGCTCGACGTGGGCTGCGGCACGGGCCTGCCCACCGCCCGCCAGCTCACCGGGGCCGGTCACACCGTCCTCGGCACGGACATCTCGGCGGGCATGCTGCGCCTGGCCGAAAAGAACGTCCCCGCGGCGGAGTTCCGGCAGATCGACATCGCGGACCTGCGGGCCGACGGGCCGGGGGGAATCGGCCGGTTCGACGGCATCGTCTGCTTCTTCGCCCTGCTGATGCTGCCGCGCCCCGAGATCCCCGCGGCGCTGCGGCGGCTGCACGGGCTGCTGCGTCCCGGGGGCCTGCTGGCGCTGTCCATGGTCGAGGCCGACCTCGACGACGTGGCGATCCCGTTCCTGGGACACACGATCCGGGTATCGGGTTACCTGGGCGACGAGCTGCGTCAGGTCGTGGGCGAGGCGGGCTTCGACATCGCCGGCGAGGCCACGTACTCGTACGCGCCGACGAGCACCGACGTACCACCCGAGCAACAGATCTTTCTGCACTGCCGACGCGGCTGAGCGACGCGCAACGCTGGACGGCGCGCTCGGCGCGCAGCCCCGGACGGACGGATTCGAAACGCGTGACGGAGCACCTCACCCCATACGAGGGTCGCAAGGCACCCGCTGCCGAGCCGACCGCCCCCGCGGACCCCCGCGGGGCGCTGCTGCGTTCCTCCGGCGCGCCCGGGGCCGGTGAGCACTCCCAGCCCTCGGCCGCCGAGCCCGACCCCGGCAGGCCGCGCCCGCCCGAGGCCGTGCCGCCCCCGCCCGCCGCGGCGCCGGCGGGGCCGCCGGACGGCGAGGAGCGGCGCACCGGCAGGCCGCGGCCGCCGGGTGCCGGGCCCGTGGCGATGCGGCGCGACGGCGACCGGCTGCGGTTCGTGGGCGCGGCGACGCGGCGGATCGCCCGCGGCATCGATCTCGACGAGATCGTGATGGGCCTGTGCCGCGCCACGGTCCCGACGTTCTCCGACGCGATCCTCGTCTATCTGCGCGACCCGCTGCCCGTCGGCGACGAGCGGCCCACGGGCCCGCTGGTGCTGCGCCTGCGCCGCGCCGACCGGCTGCGCTCCCTGGAGGAGGGCGTCGAGGAGTCGGACACCGACGGCGGCGCGCCGTCCTCGCTCCAGATCGTGCCGGGCGGCGACTTCACGGGCATCACGGCCACCGCCGAGCTGTGCGAGGTGCGGCCGGGCGGCGCGCTCGCCGAGGTGCTGCGGGGCGTGCGCCCGGTCTTCGCGGACTCGGCGGCGGCCCAGGCGGCGCTGCCCGAACTCCTCGGTGAGGGGCGGACCGTGCCGGCGGGGCAGCGGGCCATCCTCGCGCCGCTGCGGGGCAGGCGGCGGGTGATCGGCGCGGCCGTGTTCCTGCGCCGCCCCGACCGCCCGGCCTTCGAGGTGGACGACCTCCTCGTCGCCGCCCAGCTGGCCACGCACAGCGCGCTCGGCATCGACAAGGCGGTCCTGTACGGCCGCGAGGCGTACATCGCCGACGAGCTGCAGCGCACCATGCTCCCCGAGACGCTGCCGCGCCCGACCGGTGTGCGGCTCGCCTCGCGCTATCTGCCGGCGGCCGAGACCGCCCGGGTCGGCGGCGACTGGTACGACGCGATCCCGCTGCCCGGCAGCCGTGTCGCCCTGGTGGTGGGCGACGTCATGGGGCACTCGATGACCTCGGCCGCGATCATGGGCCAGCTCCGGACGACGGCGCAGACCCTCGCCGGGCTCGACCTGCCGCCGCAGGAGGTCCTGCACCACCTCGACGAGCAGGCCCAGCGGCTGGGCTCCGACCGCATGGCCACCTGCCTGTACGCGGTCTACGACCCGGTCTCGCACCGCATCACCATCGCCAACGCCGGGCATCCGCCGCCCGTCCTGCTGCACCTGGGCGGGCGCGCCGAGGTGCTTCGCGTGCCGCCGGGCGCCCCGATCGGCGTGGGCGGCGTCGACTTCGAGGCCGTGGAGCTCGACGCCCCGGCGGGCGCGACGCTGCTCCTGTACACGGACGGGCTCGTGGAGTCCCGGCTGCGGGACGTGTGGACCGGCATAGAGCAGTTGCGGGAACGTCTCGCCGCGACGGCGCAGCTGACGGGCCCGGACCACCCGCCGCCCCTTGAGGCGCTCTGCGACGAGGTGCTCGACATGCTGGGCCCCGGCGACCGGGACGACGACATCGCGCTGCTCGCCGCCCGCTTCGACGGCATCGCGCCGAGCGACGTCGCGTACTGGTTCCTGGAACCGGAGAACGCCACGCCGTCCCGCGCCCGCCGCCTGGCCCGCAGCGCCCTCGCCCGCTGGGGCCTTGAGGAGATGACGGACGCGGTGGAGCTGCTCGTCAGCGAGGTCGTCACCAACGCCGTGCGGTACGCGTCCCGGCCGATCACCCTGCGGCTGCTCCGCACCGACGTCCTGCGCTGCGAGGTCGGCGACGACGTGCCGCAGCTGCCGAGGCTCCGCCAGGCCCGCGCCACGGACGAGGGCGGCCGGGGGCTCTACCTGGTCAACAAGATGGCCCGGCGGTGGGGCGCCACGCGCCTGAGCACGGGCAAGGTCGTCTGGTTCGAGCTGAACCGGAGCTGACCGCACGGACACGCGAGGGCGCCCGGAACCTCTCGGTTCCGGGCGCCCTCGCGTGCTGTGAGCCGTCAGTCCCTGCCGGGCAGCCGGTCGGGGTCGTCCGGCTCCTCGGCCGTGTCGCTCGGCCCCGGCTCGGTGGTCGGCGGCTTCGTCGTCGGGTCCTCCGACGGCGGCCTGGTCGTCGGGTCGTCGGACGGCGGCTTCGTCGTCGGGGTCTCCGACGGCGGCTTCGTCGTCGGGTCGTCCTCGGGCTCCGTCGGCTCGGTCGTCGGTGCCTTCGGGGCCTTCGTCGTCGGCTCCGGGGGCGGCGCGACGGCGGCGCCCATGTCGGTGTCGAGGTCGAACTCGCTGGGCGAGCCCATCGCCTCGAAGGTGTACGCCGCCCAGATGTCGGCGGGGAAGCTGCCGCCGTCGACGCGTGCGCGGCCGCCCGCGCCCTTCATGGAGACCTGCTTGTTCTTCTCCGGCGTGCCGGGGGCGCCCTCGCCGAACAGGCCGACGGAGGTGACCAGCTTCGGCGTGTAGCCGGTGAACCAGGCCGACTTGTTGTCGTCGGAGGTACCGGTCTTGCCCGCCACGTCCTGCGCCGGGTTGCGCACCGCGCTGCCGGTGCCGTCGTCGACCACGCCGGTCAGGACCGAGGTGAGCGAGTCGGCCGTGCCGCGCTTGACCACCTGGTCGCCGATCGGGTCGGGCAGGTCGACCGTGCGGTCCTTGTGCTCGACCGAGGCGACGAGCGCCGGGGTGACCTTCTTGCCGTGGTTGTCGAGGGTGGCGTACACGCCCGCCATCTCCAGGGGGCTCGCGCCCATGGAGCCGAGGGTCTGGGCGGGCACGGCGGGCAGGCCCTTGACGTTCATGCCGAGCTTGCCCGCCATCTCCATGACCTCGGGCATCCCGACGTCCACGCCCATCTGCGCGAAGACGGAGTTGACGGACTTGTTCATCGCCTTCTGGACGGTGACGGGGCCATAGTCGACGCCGTCCTCGTTCGGCGGCGCGAAGCCCACGTCGCTGCCCCTGACCGGGCGCTCGCTGGTGCCGTCGTACACCGTGCCCGCGGTGATCGGCTTGCCGTCCTGCGTGGTGGCGCCGTGCTCCAGGGCCGCGGCGAGGATCAGCGGCTTGAAGGTGGAGGCCGCCTGGTAGTCGCGGCGGGTGGCGTTGTTCGTGTAGTGCTTCACGTAGTCCTCGCCGCCGTACATGGCGAGGACCTTGCCGTTCCTGGGGTCGACGGAGGCGGCGCCCGCCTGGACCCGGGCGTCGGCCTTGTTGTCCTTGCGGTCGAGCCGGTCGTTCAGCTTCTTGTCGACGGCCTCTTCTAGCTGCTTCTGCTTCTCGGGGTCGATGTTCAGCGTGACGGTGTAGCCGCCGGCCTCGAACTCGGCCTCGGTGAGGTCGCTGTTCCGCAGGATCTCCTGCTTCGCCTCCTCCACGAGGTAGCCGATCTGGCCCTCGCGGCCGGGCGGTGCCTTCGGGTCATCGGGCTTGGCGAACGTGAGTCCCGCCCGCTTGCCGGAGTCCAGCCAGCCCTCTTCGACCATGTTGTCGAGTACGTAGTTCCAGCGCTGCTTGACGAGCTTCCTGCCGGTCGGCGACGCGACCGCCCAGTCGTACTGGCTGGGGGCCTGGAGGAGGGCCGCGAGGTAGGCGCCCTCCTCCACCTCCAGGTCCTTGGCGTCGACGCCGTAGTAGGCCTGGGCCGCGGCCTGGATGCCGTAGGCGCCGCGTCCGTAGTAGCTGGTGTTGATGTACCCCGCGAGGATGTCGTCCTTGCTCTTCTCGCGGTCCACCTTGAGCGAGACCACCAGTTCCTTCAGCTTGCGGCTGACGGTCTGCTCCTGGCTGAGGTAGTAGTTCTTCACGTACTGCTGGGTGATGGTCGAACCACCCTGCTTGCCCTTGCCGGTCACCGTGTTGAGGACGCCGCGGGCCGTGCCCTTGAAGTCGACGCCCTCGTCCTTGTAGAAGGACTTGTTCTCGGCGGCGACGAACGTCTTCTGTACGTCCTCGGGCACCTTGTCCAGGTCGACGATCTCGCGGTTCACGTCACCGGTCCGCGCGATGATCTTGCCGTCGCTGTACTTGTAGACGTTGCTCTGCTTCTTCGCGAGGGCGTTGCCCTCGGGGATGTCGACCACCAGGTACAGCACGACGAAGCCGAGCATGCCGAGCAGCACGAATCCGAAGAACGTGCCCAGCATCTTCTTCCAGGTGAAGAAGCGGCGTATGCCGGTGCGCCTGGGCTTGCCCCCGCCTGACGGGCGCCCGCGCGCTGCCCGGCGGGCACCGCGCTGCCGCGCTTGTCGTTCTTCGGCTCGGCCCATGACTGAGGATGCTCCGCTTCCGTCTCGTACGACCCGTACGTCTCGCACTACCACGTGCTTCCCGTACGTGCCGTCTTCTCACTGGCAACTCATCTGGTCGCTAAGTCAGCTCATGAAACTAACACCGCACCAAGGGACAAAGGTCCTTCGATCCGGTCTTTTCCGGACGTGACAATGAGCACCCGCCCCTCAGGAACCGACGGTCTCAGGGGCCGGAAGGTTGCGCTGCCGTTTCCGCCCACCGGCTCTACACCGGGCGTATACACACCACGTATACACGGCGTGTAGAGTGCGTCGCATGTCCATTGGCCACACCCTTCTGGGTCTCCTGGAGTCGGGCCCCCGGCACGGCTACGACCTCAAGCGCGCCTTCGACGAGAGGTTCGGGCACGACAAGCCCCTGCACTACGGGCAGGTCTACTCGACCATGTCCCGCCTGCTGAAGAACGGCCTCGTCGAGGTCGACGGCATAGAGGCGGGCGGCGGTCCCGAGCGCAAGCGGTACGCGATCACCGAGGCCGGCGTCACGGACGTCCAGCGGTGGCTCGCCACCCCGGAGAAGCCGGAGCCCTACCTCCAGTCGACCCTCTACACCAAGGTCGTGCTCGCGCTCCTCACCGAGCGCGACGCCGCCGAACTCCTCGACGTGCAGCGCGCCGAACACCTGCGCCTGATGCGCATCCTCACCGACCGCAAGCGCAAGGGCGACCTCGCCGACCAGCTCATCTGCGACCACGCGCTCTTCCATCTCGAAGCCGATCTGCGCTGGCTCGAACTGACCGCCGCACGCCTCGGCAGGCTCGCCCAGGAGGTGCGCCCCGCATGACCCCCGCTGGTTCCCTGCTCCAGGCCGACGGACTCCGCAAGACCTACGGCCCGACCGCCGCGCTCGACGGCGCCGCCTTCTCCATCCACCCCGGCGAGGTCGTCGCCGTCATGGGCCCCTCGGGCTCCGGCAAGTCGACCCTGCTGCACTGCCTCGCCGGGATCGTCCGGCCCGACGAGGGCTCCATCACGTACAACGGCCGCGAGCTGACCGGCATGCCGGACGCCGCGCTGAGCGCGCTGCGGCGCAGCGAGTTCGGCTTCGTCTTCCAGTTCGGTCAGCTCGTGCCCGAGCTGACCTGCGTCGAGAACGTGGCCCTCCCGCTGCGGCTGAACGGCGTCCGGCGCAAGGAGGCCGAGGCGACCGCGCGGACCTGGATGGAGCGCCTGGAGGTCGACGACGTCACCGCCAAGCGGCCCGGCGAGGTCTCCGGCGGCCAGGGCCAGCGCGTGGCCGTCGCCCGCGCGCTCGCCACCAGCCCCCGTGTGGTCTTCGCCGACGAGCCGACGGGCGCGCTGGACTCCCTCAACGGCGAACGCGTCATGGAGCTCCTCACCGACGCCGCCCGTTCGACCAACGCCGCCGTCGTCCTCGTCACCCACGAGACCCGGGTCGCCGCCTACTCCGACCGCGAGATCGTCGTGCGCGACGGCAGGTCGCGCGACATGGAGCGGGCGGTATGAGCCTCGACACCCGCGCCAGGGCCACGACGCCCGCCGCCGCGCCCGCCGCCGGGAAGACGGCGGGCAAGGGGCCGCGCGCCTTCCTGCGCGACCTCGCCATGGGCGCGCGCTTCGCCCTCGGCGGCGGCCGCGAGGGCTGGACCCGCACGCTGCTCACCGCGGTCGGCGTCGGTCTCGGTGTGGCGCTGCTGCTCGGCGCCGCCTCCGTGCCCGAGCTGATGCAGCGGCGCGAGGACCGCTCGGTGGCCCGCTCGGCGGAGGACCAGTTCTCCGGCAAGCCCGCCGCGAAGTCGGACTCGACGGTGCTCCAGCGCGACGTGCAGACCGACTTCCGCGATTCGACGGTGAGCGGCCGCGTGCTGCGCGCCGAGGGCTCGCACCCCGTCGTGCCGCCCGGCATCGCGAAGCTGCCGGGCGACGGCGAGATGATCGTCTCCCCCGCCCTGCGGGACCTCCTGGAAAGCCCCGACGGCGCCCTGCTCAAGGAGCGCTTCGACCGGTACCGGATCACGGGCACCATCGCCGACGCGGGCCTCGTCCACCCCAAGGAGCTCTACTACTATGCCGGTTCCGACTCCCTCACCCGCGACCAGGGCGGCCACCGCGTCGCCCGGTTCGGCTGGGCCCAGCCCGGTGAGCCCCTCGACCCGCTCCTCGTCGTCCTCGTCGTCCTGATCTGCGTGGTCCTGCTCACCCCGGTGGTCATCTTCATCGGCACCGCCGTCCGCTTCGGCGGCGAGCGGCGCGACCGGCGGCTCGCCGCGCTGCGCCTGGTCGGCGCCGACGCGCACAGCGTGCGCCGGATCGCCGCGGGCGAGGCCCTGTGCGGCGCGCTGCTCGGCCTCGCCGTGGGCGGCATCGCGTTCCTCGGGGTGCGTGAAGTGTTCGGCCTGGTCGACATGTGGCAGGTCAGCGCCTTCCCCTCCGACGTCGTGCCGGTGCCCGGCCTCGCCGTGACGGTCCTCATCGCCGTGCCGGTCACCTCCGTCGTGGTCACGCTGATCTCCCTGCGGGCCGTCTCCATCGAGCCGCTCGGCGTCGTGCGCAACACCAGGCCCCGCAGGCGGCGGCTGTGGTGGCGCGTGGTCATGCCGCTGCTCGGGCTCGGCATCCTGCTGGCCGCGGGCCGCGTCGGCGGCGACATCGCCCCGCCGGTCTACGCCATCGGCCTGGGCTCGACGCTCACCCTGGTGGGCCTGGCCGCGCTGCTGCCCTGGCTCGTCGAGGCGAGTGTGGCCAGGCTGCGCGGCGGCGGCCCCGTGCCCTGGCAGCTCGCCGTCCGCAGGCTGCAGCTGAGCAGCGGCACGGCGGCCAGGGCGGTCAGCGGCATCACCGTGGCGGTCGCGGGCGCGGTGGCCCTGCAGATGCTGTTCGTGGCGATGCACGACGACTTCAACCGCACCACCGACAACGCCCCCGGCCGCGCCAGCCTGGTGGTCAGGGCCGACGTGGGCGACGGCGAACTCGCCGAGCAGATGATCGAGCGGTTCCGTACGACCAAGGGCGTCGAGCACGTCATCGGCACGGTCACCACGTACGTCGTGAAGCCCGGCCGGGTGAAGAGCGGCGACGACATCCGGCCCACCACGGAGCTGACGGTCGCCACCTGCGAGAACCTGCGCGAACTCGCCCGCATCGGCCGGTGCAGGGACGGCGACACCTTCGTCGCGCACACCGGCGACCAGGGGATGAACGACTGGGTCGACGAGACGGCCCGCCGCGGCAAGCCGGTCGACCTCAACGCCGAAAGCTGGGAAAAGGCCGGGCAGCGGCACATGCCGTGGACGCTGCCCGCCGACTCCCGCGTGGTCAGGACCCGTCCCGACCCGAGCGGCGAGGAGCACAACGGCATCTACGCCACCCCCGGCGCCCTCGACCCCGCCGAGCTGGTCGACGCCTCGACGACCGCCATGATCAAGGTCGACATGGACACACCGGACGCCGAGGAGTACATCCGCAACACCGCCGCCCGCGTCGGCCCGTTCCTCGACGTGATGACGTTGCGCGCCGTGGAGCGCGACAAGCAGTACGCCACCGTCCAGACCGGCCTGCAGATCGGCGCGATGGCCACGATGGTGCTGATCGCGGCGTCCATGCTGGTGTCGATGCTGGAGCAGTTGCGCGAGCGCAGGAAGCTCCTCGCGGCGCTCACCGCCTTCGGCACCCGGCGCTCCTCGATGGCGTGGTCGGTGCTGTGGCAGACGGCGGTCCCGGTCGCCATCGGCCTGGCCCTCGCGGTCGCCGGCGGCCTCGGCCTCGGCTGGGTCATGGTCCGCATGATCGACAAGCCGGTCACCGACTGGTGGCTCTTCCTGCCGCTGACCGGCGCGGGAGCCGTCCTCGTCGCGGCCGTGACGCTGCTCAGCCTGCCGCCGCTGTGGCGCATGATGCGGCCGGACGGCCTGCGCACGGAGTAGCGCGGACAGCGGTTCCGTGCCGCCGGTACGGGTGGGTCACACCACCCGTACCGGCAGCGGGCGTACGGCACCCCGCAGCGCCGTGGCCAGCTCCTCGTACTCGGCGGCCCGCGCGGCCCCCGTCCGCATCGCCAGGGCGATCCGCCGGGTGGGCGCCGGGTCGGCGAAGTACCCGGTGAGCAGCTGGTTGCTGCGGCTGGTCTCCACCCGCACCGCGGTGCGCGGCAGCAGCGTCACGCCGAGCCCGCCGGCCACCAGCTGTACGAGGGTGGAGAGCCCGGCCGCCGTGGTGGTCACCGGGGCCTCGGCGCGGCCGGCCTCGCGGCAGATGTCGAGGGCCTGGTCGCGCAGGCAGTGCCCCTCGTCGAGGAGCAGCAGCCGCAGCTCCTTCAGCGCCTCGCGGGGGATTCCCTCGCGGCCGCCGAGCCAGTGGTCGAGCGGCGTGACGAGCACGAAGTCCTCGTCGAAGAGCGGCAGTTCGGTGACGCCGGGCACGCCGAGCGGGACGGCGAGGAGCAGCAGGTCGAGCCGGCCCGCGGTGAGCCCCTCGATCAGCGACGAGGTCTGCTCCTCGTGCACCTGGAGGTCCAGGTCGGGATAGGTCTCGTGGACGAGCGTGATGACCGTGGGCAGCAGGTAGGGCGCGACGGTCGGGATCACGCCGAGCCGCAGCGCGCCGGTGAACGGCGCCTTGACGGCGTCGGCCTCCTCCATGAGCGCCTCGACCTCGCCGAGGACCGCCCCGACCCGCACGGCGAGCCGCTCGCCCGCCGGGGAGAGCAGCACCTTGCGGGTGGTCCGCTCCAGGAGCTGGACACCCAGTGCCTCCTCAAGGGACGCGACGGCTCCCGAGAGAGCCGGCTGGCTCATTCCGATCGCCGCGGCCGCGTCCCTGAAGTGCAGATGCTCGGCCACGGCCGCGAACGCGCGCAGCTGCGCCAGACTCGGCTGCTTGCCTTGGGGCTGCTTGCCCCTATTTATGGCTCGCACTGATAACCACCTCCGATCAACACGACCCACTCTAGCTATTTCCCTAATCAATGCACCCTGTGCCACCATCGACACCAGTCCAACCCCCCAGGAAAGTCCCCAAAAGGGACTCTCTTCGCGCAAGGAGTACGAGTGCTCACTGTCGGTGACAAGTTCCCCGAGTTCGACCTGACCGCCTGTGTCTCCCTGGAGAAGGGCAAGGAGTTCGAGCAGATCAACCACAAGACCTACGAAGGCAAGTGGAAGATCGTCTTCGCGTGGCCCAAGGACTTCACCTTCGTGTGCCCGACCGAGATCGCGGCCTTCGGCAAGCTGAACGACGAGTTCGCCGACCGTGACGCCCAGATCCTCGGCTTCTCCGGTGACTCCGAGTTCGTGCACCACGCCTGGCGCAAGGACCACCCGGACCTGACGGACCTGCCCTTCCCGATGCTGGCGGACTCCAAGCACGAGCTCATGCGTGACCTCGGCATCGAGGGCGAGGACGGCTTCGCGCAGCGCGCCGTCTTCATCGTCGACCAGAACAACGAGATCCAGTTCACGATGGTGACCGCCGGTTCCGTGGGCCGTAACCCCAAGGAGGTCCTCCGGGTCCTCGACGCGCTCCAGACCGACGAGCTCTGCCCGTGCAACTGGACCCAGGGCGACGAGACCCTTGACCCGGTCGCGCTGCTCTCGGGCGAGTGAACGGAGCTCACTGACATGGCACTCGACGAACTGAAGTCCGCCGTACCGGACTACGCCAAGGACCTGAAGCTGAACCTCGGCTCGGTCATCGGCAACTCGGACCTGCCCAAGCAGCAGCTCTGGGGCACCGTGCTGGCCTGCGCCATCGCGTCCCGCTCCCCGAAGGTGCTGCGCGAGCTGGAGCCCGAGGCGAAGGCGAACCTCTCCCCCGAGGCGTACACCGCCGCCAAGTCGGCCGCGGCCGTCATGGCGATGAACAACGTCTTCTACCGCACGCGCCACCTGCTCTCCGACCCGGAGTACGGGACGATGCGCGCCGGTCTGCGGATGAACGTCATCGGCAACCCCGGGGTCGAGAAGGTCGACTTCGAGCTGTGGTCGCTCGCGGTCTCCGCGATCAACGGCTGCGGCCAGTGCCTGGACTCGCACGAGCAGGTCCTGCGCAAGGCCGGTGTCGACCGCGAGACGATCCAGGAGGCCTTCAAGGTCGCCGCGGTCATCCAGGCGGTCGGCGTCACGCTGGACTCCGAGGACGTCCTGGCGTAACGAGCCCCCACACGGCAGCGGCCCGGTCCGAAACCAAGGTTTCGGACCGGGCCGCTGCCGTATGTCCGTGCGACCGCCGTGAGTCCGGGAGCGTTACGGATGTCTGTCCGGGCGCTACGTCGCCTTGTCCTCCGCGGGCGGCTCCGGCGCGGGCGGCTCCGTCGACGCGGTGTCCAGCGCGGTCGCGCCCCGCGGCTGCGGGGCCTGCTTGAGCGCGGCCTCCCTGGAGTACGCCCGCAAGTAGCCGACGACCGTGTTCGTGACGGCGACCAGCGGCACCGCCACCACGGCGCCGCCGATCCCGGCCACCATGCCGCCCGCGGCGACCGAGAGGATCACCGCGAGCGGATGCACCCGCACCGCGCGGCCGAGGATGAACGGCTGGAGGATGTGCCCCTCGATCTGCTGCACGGCGAGGACCACCACCAGCGCCATCACGGCCGTGAACACGCCCTGCGTCACCAGCGCCACGACCACCGCGAGGGCGCCCGAGACCACGGCGCCGACCAGCGGCACGAACGAGGCGAGAAAGATGATGACGGCGAGCGGCACCGCCATCGGCACCCCGAGGAAGTAGATGCCGAGGCCGATGAAGATGGCGTCGATCATGGCCACTATCACCGTGCCGCGCACGTACGCGGTGAGCGTGCGCCACGCCCGCGGGCCCGCGCCCGCGATGCCGGGCCGCGCCTGGGCGGGCACCAGCTTCAGGAACCACTGCCAGATGCGCTTCCCGTCGTACAGCAGGAAGAGCGTCGAGAACATCGCGAGCAGGATGCCGGTCAGGGCCTCCACGATGACCGTGACGCCTTCGAGGCCCGCCGAGGTCAGCTCCTCGGTGTTGGCGCCGACCGCGTCCCGCAGCGTCTTGGCGATGTCGTTGATCTGATCCTCGGTCACGTGGAACGGACTGTTGAGGAGCCACTTGCGCAGGTCCTCGATGCCGTCCTGGACCTGCCCGGAGAGCTCGTCGGCGTTCTCCATGACCTGCCAGACCACGAACCAGCCGACCAGGCCCATGATGACGAAGCCGAGGATCGCCGTGACCGCCGTCGCCAGGCCGCGCGGCAGACCGACCCGTCTGAGCCGGGCCACCGTGGGCTGGAGCAGCGCGGTGATGAGGAGCGCGGCCACGAAGGCCAGCACCACGAGCTGGACGGCGCTGATGACCTTCATCAGGACCCAGAGGGTGCCCGCGAGGACGAGCAGCCGCCAGCCGGCCTCCGCGGCGACACGCATGCCCCACGGGATGGACGCGACGGGGTCGGGCCGGGCCGCTATGTCCGGCGCGTACGCGGGAGGGGGCGGCACGTGTTCGTGCTCCCCGTTGACGAAGTCCTGCGGCTCTTCGGTGTCGGAGCCGGCGTCATGGTGGCGGCGCTGCTCGTTCAACCGCTCGCCCATCTCGCTCAGTCCGGCACCGACCCGGCCGAGCCACCCTGGCACTCGCGACATGATCCGTCCTCTACCCCCGTCTTTCCGCACCACTCCCCCCTGGAGCCGTCCGGACCGACCGTACACGGGCGAGGCCCCCCACCGGAGAACGGTGAGGGGCCCGGCGGGGTCGAGCGCGGTACGGCCGGGGGCCTAGTACCAGTGGTTGGACTGCCAGAAGTCCCAGGCGCCGCACGGGCTCTGGTAGCGGTCGTTCATGTAGTTCAGGCCCCACTTGATCTGCGTGGCCGGGTTGGTCTGCCAGTCGGCGCCGGCCGAGGCCATCTTGGAGCCGGGCAGCGCCTGTACGAGGCCGTACGCGCCCGAGGAGGCGTTGACGGCCTTGTAGTTCCACGTCGACTCGTGGTTGACGATGTTGCTGAAGCACTGGAACTGGTCGGCGGGGATCATCTGCCGAGCCATCGCCTGGACCTCGGCGACCGTGTAGGAGCTCTTGGTCGCGAAGCTGGAGGCGTCGCGGGCGGAGGAGCGGCTGGCCTTGGCCTCGGCCTTCTCCTCACGCTCCTTCTTCAGGGCGGCCTTCTCGGCCTTCTCGGCCGCCTCCGCCTTCTCCGCGGCCTTCTGCTTCTCGATCGCGGACGCGGCGGCCTGCTTGCGGGCCTCTTCCGCCGCGGTCTTCTTCGCCGCGGTGTCGGCGGCCATGGCCTGCGCGTCGGCCTGCTGCGTCAGGGACGCGGTCTGGACCTGGGCCTGCTGACCCGCGGGTATGTCTGCGAGGAGCGTCGCGTCGCTTGCCGCTGCCTCGAAGTCGTTCGAGTTCGAGGGCTGGGTGTTGCCCGAGGCAACGCCCACGACAGCGCCGACGGTGGTGACCGCGGTGGCTGACGCCACGGCGAATCCCCGGACCGAAATCCGGCTCACACGGTTTCCTTCCAGCATCGCCCGCATAGGTGACCTCGCGGACGCAATCGTGCCCCTGGCGCTGGCCTCCGCTTGCGATCGGTCACGGGAGGCACGGGCCCGGTGGACAACTCCCGCACGGGGAGCGCCGCGTGGTGCTCGGGCGGCATGCGACGGCCACTATGAAGTTCTGTTGTCTCGCACCACTGGGGGTACACGTGTGTCGCATGCGGGGCCTGACAGGACTGAGACTCTGCCGCAGCCGGACGCCGCAAGGCAATTCTCTGTTGCGTGTTAAAGCTCACACCCCGTTTGCCCCCGCAGTTTTCCGGAAAAGGGGGCACAGCAAGGCGCCACCCGGCTAGGCTCCTTCGCTTCGCCGGGCGGCGCCAACTGCGGTGCGACTGCCGTGGACTGGCCTAGAGGTGCCCGTCCTCCAGCATCTCGGTCACCAGGGCCGCGATCTGGGACCGTTCGGAGCGCGTGAGTGTGACGTGGGCGAAGAGCGGATGGCCCTTCAGCTTCTCCACGACGGCGACCACTCCGTCGTACCGCCCCACCCGGAGGTTGTCGCGCTGGGCGACGTCGTGGGTGAGGACGACGCGGGAGTTGGCCCCGATCCTGGACAACACGGTCAGCAGGACGTTCCGCTCCAGCGACTGGGCCTCGTCCACGATCACGAACGCGTCGTGCAGCGAGCGCCCGCGGATGTGGGTGAGCGGCAGGACCTCCAGCATCCCGCGCGCGGTCACCTCCTCGATGACCTCCTTGCCCGCCACCGAACCGAGCGTGTCGAAGACGGCCTGCGCCCACGGGCCCATCTTCTCGGCCTCGGTGCCCGGCAGATAGCCGAGCTCCTGCCCGCCCACCGCGTACAGCGGCCGGAACACCATCACCTTCTGGTGCTGCCTGCGTTCGAGGACCGCCTCAAGGCCCGCGCAGAGCGCGAGCGCCGACTTGCCGGTGCCCGCGCGCCCGCCCATCGAGACGATGCCGACGTCCGGGTCGAGGAGCAGATCGAGCGCGATCCGCTGCTCGGCGCTCCTGCCCTTGATGCCGAAGGCCTCCCGGTCACCGCGTACGAGGCGGACGTTGCCCTCGGGCGTGACGCGGCCGAGGGCCTTGCCGCGCTCCGACTGGATGGTCAGGCCCGTGTGGACGGGCAGGTCCGCGGCCTCGGGCACGTACAGGCTGTCCTCCTCGAAGAGGAGGTCGACCTCCTCCCCGGAGAGCGTCAGCTCGGACATGCCGGTCCAGCCGGAGTCCGTGATGGCCAGCTCCGCGCGGTACTCCTCCGCGAGCAGTCCGACCGAGGACGCCTTGATCCTCAGCGGCAGGTCCTTGGAGACGACCGTGACGTCGTACCCCTCGGCCTGGAGATTGCGGGCTACGGCGAGAATCCGTGAGTCGTTGTCCCCCAACCGGTAGCCGGCCGGGAGCACGCCGGGATCGGAGTGGTTGAGCTCGACGCGCAGCGAGCCGCCCAGGTCCCCGATGGGAATCGGGGCGTCCAGGCGGCCGTGCCGGATACGGAAGTCGTCGAGCAGGCGCAGCGCCTGCCGGGCGAAGTAACCGAGCTCCGGATGGTGCCTCTTGGCCTCCAGCTCCGTCACCACGACGACCGGCAGCACGACTTCGTGCTCGTCGAAGCGGGTCAGGGCGTTCGGATCGGCCAGCAGGACGCTGGTGTCGAGAACATAGGTGCGCCTGTCGGGCATGCGGCGCTTTGTGCTGGTCACCACGGAAGGACGTACCCCCTCGGATGAGGTCGGGGAGCTACGGGAGGGATGCCGGGCGGGCTGGCGGGTGTGAACCAGGCCGGACACGGCCGCGATGCGCGGGCCGAGGACCGGCCCTCCATGCCGCCCGTGCTGTCCACACGGTCGTCCTGGTGCAAAGGGCCTCCCGGGCGGACGGCCCTATTGCCGTCCGCTGAGATACGGCGCCCCTGTCGGATACTGCTGGGACGCCGACCTGGAAGGGTTATTCCCTCGAACAAGCGCAGCCATGCCAGGGCATATGACGACGCGTTGGTTAACTCTGGGTTACCCCGACCTCATGGGGTGACGCGGCTCAACCGCCGTAACGGCGGTGGCGGGCGGCGTAATCACGCAGCGCACGCAGGAAGTCGACCTTGCGGAAGGCCGGCCAGAAGACTTCGCAGAAGTAGTACTCGGAGTGAGCGGACTGCCAGAGCATGAATCCGGAGAGTCGCTGCTCCCCACTCGTACGGATCACCAGATCGGGGTCCGGCTGGCCGCTGGTGTAGAGGTGCTTGGAGATGAGGTCGATGTCGACGCTCTCCGCGACGTCCTCCAGGCTGGTGCCCTTCTCGGCGTGCTCAAGGAGCAGCGAGCGGACCGCGTCGGCGATCTCCTGGCGGCCGCCGTAGCCCACGGCGACGTTGACCAGTATCCCGGTGTTGCCGTGCGTGGCCTGCTCGGCTTCCTTCATGACGCTCTGGGTGCGGGCCGGCAGCAGGTCGAGCGCGCCGACGTGGTGCACGCGCCAGCGGCCGTCGGCGACGAGCGAGCGGACCGTGGCCTCGATGATGCCGAGGAGCGGCGTCAGCTCCTCGTCGGGCCGGTCGAAGTTGTCCGTGGAGAGCATCCACAACGTGACGACCTCGACGTCCGTCTCCGCGCACCAGCCGAGGAACTCCTCGATCTTGTACGCGCCCGCCTGGTGGCCCTGTGCGGTCGTCCCGCCGGACGCCTTCGCCCAGCGACGGTTGCCGTCGAGGATGACGCCGATGTGCTTGGGCACCTGGTCGTGATCGAGGCGGCCTTCCACCCGGCGTGCGTAAAGTCCGTACACCAGGTCGCGCAGGTTCACGTGTGTCAGCCCCTCCAGCAGATGGCGGTCCTCAAGGGGTGTGCGTAGGACAGTCCCCGAGGGCGACACCCTACCGCTGCGCGGGCCTGGCCCAGAAACTCGGGGCGCACGCGCGGGCAGGTGGCTGAAGTAGCTTCATCCCCATGAACGACACGTCTCTGTATCGCGCGGCATCCGACCGCTACGACTCCATGGAGTACCGGCGCTCCGGCCGCAGCGGCCTGAAGCTGCCCGCGGTCTCCCTCGGCCTCTGGCACAACTTCGGCGACGACAAGGCCCTGGACACCCAGCGCTCGATCCTGCGGCGCGCCTTCGACCTGGGCGTCACCCACTTCGACCTGGCCAACAACTACGGCCCACCGCCCGGTTCCGCCGAGCTCAACTTCGGCAAGCTGTTCGCGCAGGACTTCGCCCCGTACCGCGACGAGCTGGTCATCTCGACCAAGGCGGGCTACCTCATGCACCCCGGCCCGTACGGCGAGTGGGGCAGCCGCAAGTACCTGCTGTCGTCCCTCGACGCCTCGCTCTCGCGCATGGGCCTCGACCACGTCGACATCTTCTACTCGCACCGCTTCGACCCCGACACGCCGCTGGAGGAGACGATGGGCGCGCTCGCGTCCGCCGTCCAGCAGGGCAAGGCGCTCTACGTCGGCGTGTCGTCCTACAACAGCGAGCAGACCGCCGAAGCGGCGCGGCTGCTGCGGGAGATGGGCGTGCCCGCCCTCATCCACCAGCCGTCGTACTCGATGATCAACCGCTGGACCGAGGAGGACGGCCTCCTCGACACGCTGGAGGCGGCCGGCATGGGCTGCATCTCCTTCGTGCCGCTCGCCCAGGGCCTGCTCACCAACAAGTACCTGAAGGGCATCCCGGAGGGTTCGCGCGCCACGCAGGGCAAGTCCCTCGACCCGGACCTGCTGAGCGACGAGGTCGTACGCCGCCTCAACGGCCTGAACGACATCGCGGCGGGCCGCGGCCAGTCCCTCGCCCAGCTCGCCCTGAACTGGGTGCTCCGCGACGAGCGCATGACCTCGGCGCTGATCGGCGCGTCCAGCGTCGGGCAGCTGGAGGAGAACGTGGCGGCACTGGCGGGGCCGAAGCTCACCGACGAGGAGCTGGCGGCCATCGACGCGTTCGCCGTGTCGACGCCCGGCACGAACATCTGGGCCGGCCGGGGCTGAGAGCGCGTGGTCCGGCCGCCGCGGCGGCGGCCGGACCCGGGCCCTGCGAGGGGCACGGGCCCGGGCACACGAGGGGCACGGGCTCGGGCACAAAAATCGGGCCGGTCCGTGGGGGGGAGACGGACCGGCCCGAGGGGGGGGTTTCCACCATAACCCTTCGTAAGTGATCCCGGGTGCATCGGCGTGCCACAACTACTCTCCGAGACCACGCGACGACGGGGAGAGCCCGTATCCACCGCGGAATTCCTGGTTCTGGGGCGGTTTCCGGCCGCGGGAGGCACCACTCACAGGAGTGACCCCCAGATGGCCCACACGCTTGACGCCCCGGCTGTCCCCGGCGCTAACGGCGTGCGCCGGGCGTGCGGAGCGGCGTACGAACGACGCGCGCGGGGCGCGGGGCGCTTCGCGCGTGGCCCGATGACGGCTCGCGGTGCCGCGCGGCCCCCTCCACCGCACGGCACCGCTCCACGCGACTTTGCTTGCGCGAATTAGCGTTGGTCTGAACTTACGCGACGCCGAGGGGAGGATCGAGCCAGTATTGATAACGATGCGGAATCAAGGCTTCGATTTTGGGGCTTACGGGGTGGGGTGCGCCACCCGTTCCGTCTTCCCGGAACGCCCATCAACCGGACATTGAGGCCGGCTTGACCGTTTCGCCCGGGCGGCCGGAGCGGTCGCCGGGCAGGGGGGCGGGCCGGGTGCCTGGCCGGGTGGTTGACCGGGTGCTTGACCGGGTGCCTGGCCGAGTGGCGGACGTGCCGTCGGGCCGGCCGGCGGACTTGGCCTCCGTGATCTGCCGCATGTGCTGGTCGCCCCACGCGCCGAGGGGCAGGAGGGCGGTGTTGAGGGACTGGCCGAGGTCCGTCAGGGAGTACTCGACCTTCGGCGGCACCTCCTGGTAGACCTCGCGGTGCACCACTCGGTCCGACTCCAACTCCCTGAGCTGCTGGATCAGCACCTTCTCGCTGACCCCCGGGACGTGCCGCCGCAGCTCGCCGAAGCGCAGCGTCCCGCCCGCGTGCAGCGCCCAGAGGATCAAGGGCTTCCACTTGCCGCCGACGACATCCACCGCGGCTTCGAGCCCGCAGGTGTACGGCTCCCTGTTCTTCGGCACGTCAACTCCTCTGTTCCGCGCCGACATTACCGACAGCGGGGCTCGGCACGACAGGCCGCGGCGGCGGCAGTGGCTACGGCAGCGGCAGCGGCAGCGGCAGCGGCAGCGGTTCAGGCCGCGGCAGTGGCTACGGCTTGCGCAGGTCGAAGAGGTGGCGGGTGCTGTGGGCGACGAAGGGACCCTGCTCCTGGATCTGTTCGTGCAGCTCGCGCAGGCGCGGCCGGTACTTCTCCACCCGGAAGTCCGGGACCATCCACACGACCTTGCGCAGGAAGTGCACGACCGCGCCGACGTCGAAGAACTCGATCCGGAGCCGCTCGGCCCGCAGGTCCACGACCTCAAGCCCCGCGGCCTCGGCCTCGGCGCGCTCCAGCTCGGGATGGCGGCTGTTCCTGACCTCCTCCGGCTGCCGCCCGAGGAAGTACTCGACCACCTCGAAGACGCTGGCGGGCCCGACGTGCTGCGCGAAGTACGTGCCGCCGGGGCGCAGCACGCGGGCGATCTCGTCGAAGTGGGCCTTCACCGGGTGCCTGCTCGTGACCAGGTCGAAGGCGCCGTCCGCGAAGGGCAGCGGCGCGTCCTCCGGTGACGCCACGACCGCGACGCCCCGCGGGTGCAGCAGCGCGGTGGCCTTGGCGACGTTCGCCGGCCAGCCCTCCGTGGCGACCGTGAGCGGCGGCAGGACCGGGGCCGACGCGACGACCTCACCGCCGCCGGTCTGGATGTCGAGCGCGGCCGAAGCGGTGGCGAGCCGCCGGGCCATCGCCTCGGCGTACCGCCACGAGGGCCGCGCCTCGGTGGCCCGCCCCTCGAACCAGGAGAAGTCCCACCCGGCGGTGGGGGCGGCCTCGGCTTCCGCGACGAGGTCGTCGAAGCCGCGGGGGGCGGGGGTGGTGTGGCTGTTCATGGGGCGATCCTGACATTGCGACCGCCGCGGCACATCCCGGTTTCCGTCCGGCGGCCCGCTGTGTGGGCCCGGACTACGGGGCGGGCACGCGGGCCGGTATCCACGGCTCAGGCTCAGTCGCCGGCGTCACTGTCGTCACCGTTGCCGTTACCGCTGCCGCTGCCGTCGCTGCCATCGCCGTTGTCGCCCGCGGGACCGGTCTCGCTGCCGGCGCCGCTCCCCTCGTCGGTGCCCGCGCCGGCCGATCCGCGCGGGAACGAGACCTCCACCCGGCGGTTCTTCTTGCGGCCCTCCTCGGAGCTGTTGTCCGCGATGGGGTAGTCCTCGCTGTAGCCGCGTACGGAGAAGGTCACCTCGGGGCCCAGGTGACTCGCGAGTTCGTCGTGCACCGCTTCGGCGCGCCGGCGCGAGAGCTTCTTGCCGTGGCTGTAGGAGCCGAGGTCGTCCGTGAACCCGAAGACCCGCACGTCCGTGGCCTTCTGCGCCTCGGCCTCCGCCGCGATCGCCTTGATGCGGGCGGTCGCCTCGGGGTTCAGCTCCGAGCTGTCCTTGGGGAACAGCACCTCCGCCTGCAGGGCGAACTTCACGTCCGTGTTGGTGTCCTCGCGCCGCTCCTCGCCGCCGAGGTCCTCCACGACGGACTTGATGTCCAGCACCTTGGCGGGCGCGAGGGTCGCGCCGTCGGCGAGCTTGAGGCCGGGGCTGTTGGAGTCGACTTCGGGGGGCGGGGAACTGGTGGTACTGCCCGGGGGCACACTGGGCTCCCCCTCGTCGGCCCATCCGCTCCCGGCCCCGAGCGTCAACACCAGGACCGCGGCGAGCGCGGCGGTGCCCGCGGGGCGGCGGGGGCGGAGGCTCTTGGCGCTGCTCACCGGTCTACTCACCCTCGGAGAGTTCGATGGGGGCGGGTGGCATCGCCCCCACCTGGAAGGTGACCTTGCTCGTGCCTTCCGGCGGGGCCGGGAACTGGGCGAACCAGTTGGCGGTGCCTCCCTGTCGCACACGGCCATTGAACTTGGTGCAAAGGCAGCGCCCCGACGTATCCCGAAGGACCAGATACTTCTTCTTCCCCTTGTTGTCGACCAAGCTGGCTCCGGAAAGTGAGCCACCGTTCGACCTTAGTTCCCGCTCATCGCTGGCCCAGTCAGCTCCCATCCAGGACCGACTTCCGTTGTTCGTCACCGTTCCGGAAACCGTGACGAATCCGCCCCCGTCACGGAGGGCAGAGCTGATCTTCACGCTGATGTCCCCGTCTTTCACCTCCGCCAACGTCTCGCCGCCGGAGGGCTTGTCATTCTGCCCCTTTTCGTCACCGCCCCTGGTCTTCTGCCCTGAGGAAGCGGAGGTGGAAGGCTCTTCGGCCTTACCGTTTCCGTCATCCCCACCACCACAACCAACCATCGTAAGAACCAGCCCAGTCGTGATTGCTACAGCAGTCATCGCCCGACGGGCCGTGAGGGTTCGCCGAGAGTTCATGGCTACGGCTTCCTTCTTTCGTCGATCGCCGGTCAGTCGGCCAAGTGGACAGAGAAGAGAACAGAGGCTTTCGGAAGATCATCCACTTCGAAGTCATCCGGGTCGATCTCGATGGGCTCTTCGCCGTCGCACGTGAATTGCACGGTCCGCCCCGGGGCGAACGACGAGCCAACGTCACATCGCGGCTTGATGACCGCAGTGGCATCAGCCTTGGCATGCTGGGATTCCGTGCCGGGAATGATCGAGTCACCCACCGTATAATTGGTCACGATCGACGCCTGAAAGCCGGGGTACCCATTTACTTCGGTCGCCACGACAGTGGCCTTCGCGTCGTTGAGCGCGGCGAGCGACTGGCCCGCCTCTTGCGCACCCGCACCGGTCAGCCCATTCCCTGTGAGCCAGTCGAGCCAGTCCCCGCCCTCACCGATGGCCAGACCGAGGCCCTCGACCAGTTCTTCCCTGGCCTCCTGCGCGGCGGCCAGAGCGGCCGCATCCGCAGCGGACTGCGCGCCATTGCGCGCGGAGGCCGCTTGGGCGAAGGCGAAAAAGGCGAACGCGACGAAGAGCAGGATTCCCGTCAGCCAGATGTAGATGGGGAGGGTCGACCCTCGGTCACCACGCAGGTGGTGTGCTAACCGCCCACCACGTCGTCGACCGCATCCCCGATGGCCGACGAGATCGTGCCGTCCAACCCCAATTGATCGATCAACGTGAAGATCCCCGCAATAAGAATCATCAACCCCGCATACTCCACGAACCCCGCCCCCGCATCCCGCTCCCGCCCGCGGATGCGACCCGCGATCGTCAATGTCCAGTTCACCCAGACTTCGAGCACGCGTTCCTTCAGCACGACGGCCCCTTCTCTCCCACCCGATTCCGCGACCACCGCGACCACCGTCGGCGTCGCCATGGGCAACGTACGCGACAACACGTGACTCGGCAGCAACTCTGCGCAGACGATGGGTTTTCGTGCGTCCCGGCCCGGCAAGTTGGCGGGTTCTCTTCCCCCTCGGTGAGATCACCATGCACGAAGCCCCCTTCCGCGAACCGCGAACTCAGGAACGACTGTCCCACATCGCGTTGCACACGCGAAGGGGTTTCGCGAAGTCGGTGTCGGCATCGTGCTCAACGGCCCAGAATGGAGCCGAAGTCGGAGCCCGAGCCCAGGAACATGCCCGCCGCGATCAGGATCATTGTGGCGGGGAGCATGAAGACCAAGGTCACCATCGTCGCCTTGGGAATGGTCTTCGCCGCCCTGCGGCGGGAATTCTGGGCGTCGGTGCGGCGCATGTCCGTGGCGATCTGGATCAGCGTGTCCGCGATCGGGGAGCCGAGTTCCTCGCCCTGCTGCAGGGCGGAGACGAACTGGGCGACCTGCTCGGACGCGTTGCGGCGGCGCAGCGCGTCGAAGGCCTGGCGGCGGCTGACGCCCATGTCCATCTGGCGCAGGGTGATGCGGAGTTCGTCCGCCCAGGGGCCCTCGTACCGCTCGGCGACCCTGTCCAGGGCCTGGCGGAAGCCGAGTCCCGCCGAGACCACCACCGCGAGGACGTCGAGGAAGTCCGGCAGGGTGCGGTCGATGACCTCGCGGCGTTCCCGGATCGCCTGCCAGATCAGCCCGTCCGCGGCCGTGGCGCCGAAGGCGAAGGTCAGGACGGCGAAGAGCGGGGAGCCGTTGGTGAGGAAGATCAGCCCGAGCAGCGCCCCGAAGACGCCGTAGACCGCGCGGCGCGCCGCGTAGCGGTCGATCGTGAGGCCGCCGGGGTTGCCCGCCATGTCGATGCGCCGGCGCTTGGCGTCGACCCGCTTCGGGCCCATCAGGCGCAGCACGAGGGGGGCGAACCGCATCCCCAGGCGGTCCACCGCCGAGCCCGCCGCCGAGACGCGGGTCGCGCCGACCTCCAGGGCCACGGCGAGGTCGGAGGGGAGTTTCGCGTCCGCGCGGTACATGCGGATGCCCTGGCAGACACCCGCCACGGCCAGGGCCATCGCCACCGCGAGAGCCAGCGCCATCAACGTACCCCCTTCGTGGAGCGGTGCCCGGTCGGCCGGTTCATCAGCCTCACACCTCGATCTTGCCGAGGCGTCGGATCACGAAGAAGCCGATGCCGTAGAGGCCCAGGGAGATCAGGATCAGCGTCTGGCCCATCGGGGAGCCGGTCACCCGCTCCAGCGCGCCCTCGTTGGAGGAGTTGATGAGCAGGAGGGAGCCGAGGCCGAGCAGCGGGACCGTGAACGCCGTCGCGTGGACCTCCGACAGCATCGTGCGGACCTCGCGCCGCGTCTCCTTCCTGTCCTCAAGGGTCTGGGTGAGGTTGCGGAGGGAGTTGACCACCGTGCCGCCCGCCTTGTTGGAGAGGACGAGTGTCGTGACCAGGACGATCAGCTCGCGGGAGGGCAGGCGTCGCGCCAGCTCGCCCAGGGTGTCGTCGATCGAGCGGCCCAGCGTGAGCTGGTCGGCGACGTGCGAGAGCTCCTCGCCCGCCGGTGCCTCCAGCTCCTCGGCCGCCATGGCCAGGGACGTGCGCAGGGCGAGGCCCGCGGCCGTGGCGTTGGCGAGGATGCGGGCCACGTCGGGGAGCTGGTTGATGAACGCCTCGATGCGCTTCTGCCGCTGCCAGTTGAGGAACGCGACCGCGCTCCAGACGGCGACGACGCCCGCGATCGGGCCGAAGAAGGGGGCGAGCGTCGCCGCCGCCATCGCCCAGAGCGCGACCACGACCGCCACGACGTACGTGAAGAACTCCCCCGCCGTCAGGTCGAGCCCCGTAGAGGAGAGCCGCAGGTGGATGGCGCGGCCGAGGCGGGTGCGGCGCAGTCTGCGGTCGACGGCGGCGAAGCGGCGCGTGCGGCCCGGCGGCCCGCCGTCCCCGCTGCCGGGGCCGAGCGCGAGGCGGTCCACCAGGGCCTCGCGCTGGGCGCGCCCCGAGGCGTAGGTGTGCACCCCGGCGACGGCGAGGGTGCCGGTGAGCAGGGTGGCGCCCAGGGCGAGCAGCGCGGGATCGTTCATCGAGCACCGCCTTCGGGACGGCGCGCGCGGCCGGCGGTCATCCGGTCGCCTCCCTCGTGTTCATCGCGTCGACGGCCTCGGCCACGCCGAACGCCGGTGGCACCGGTTCGCCCGCCCCGTACAGCTTGTCGGCGACCTCGCGCGGCAGCGGAAGGTGCTCGAAGTAGCCGTGCACGACGCGGTCGGGGCCGATCGGGCTGGGCACGAAGCGGGTGACGGGGACGATGCGGAACGGCTGACGGCCGTGCGAGACGAGCAGCACGATCTCGGCGATCGTGCGCGAGCCGTCGCTGTGGCGCGCGAGCTGGATGACGACGTCCACCGCCGAGTTGATCTGGTCCTTCAGTGCCTCGAAGGGGATCTGCACCTCCGACATGGAGCCGAGTGTCTGCAGGCGCATCAGGGCGTCCTCGGCCGTGTTGGCGTGGACGGTGGCGAGGGACCCGTCGTGGCCGGTCGACATCGCCTGGAGCATGTCGAGGGTCTCGCCGCCGCGGACCTCGCCGACGATGATGCGGTCGGGGCGCATGCGCAGGCTGTTCCGTACGAGGTCGCGGATGGTGATCTGGCCCTTGCCCTCGACGTTCGCCGGGCGGGATTCGAGGCGGATCACATGGTCCTGCTGAAGCTGGAGCTCCGCCGAGTCCTCGATGGTGATGATGCGCTCGTGGGCCGGGATCAGGCCGGAGAGCGCGTTGAGGAGCGTCGTCTTGCCGGTGCCGGTGCCGCCGCTCACGATGAGGTTGAAGCGGGCGCGCACGAACGCGGCGAGCAGCATCAGCATGTGCTCGTCGAGCGAGCCGAGACCGATCAGCTCGGTCAGCGTGTAGGCGCGCGGGAAGCGGCGGATGGTGAGCGTGGCGCCGGTGAGGGTCAGCGGCGGGATGATGACGTTCACGCGCTCGCCGGTGGGTAGTCGGGCGTCGACCATGGGGTTCGACTCGTCGACGCGGCGGTTGACCGTGGAGACGATGCGCTCGATCGTCTGCATGAGCTGGTCGTTGGAGGCGAAGCGGAGCGGGAGCTGCTCGACGCGGCCGTTGCGTTCGATGAAGACGGAGTCGGGTCCGTTGACCATGATCTCCGTGATGGACGCGTCGGCGAGGAGCGGTTCGAGGACGCCGAGGCCGAGGGCCTCGTCCACGACGCGCCGGATGAGCTGGGCGCGCTCGGAGGTGGAGAGCACGGGGCCCTCGCGGCTGATGATGTGGCCGAGTACGCGCTCCAGGCGGACGCGGCGGTCCGCGGCCGTGAGCGAGGACATCTCGGCGAGGTCGATCTCCTCAAGGAGCTTGGAGCGGTAGACCGCGACGAGGCCGTCGTCGCGGCTCGGCTCGGTCTCGCGGGCGGGTGCCACGCGGTCGCGCAGGCTCATGACGTGCTTCAACCTCCCTCTGACGTACGGGGTCTCAGTACCCGGCGTCCTCGTCGTTCGGCATCGTGGCCTCCTTGGTGACGCTCCAGCCCGCGTCGACGAACGGCAGCAGCGTCGGGACCTGCACCTCCACCGTGGCCGTCGTGGTGTCGCCGCCCTGGCTGACACCGACGGAGGAGTCGAGTCCGCCGTCCATGGCCGCCGCGCCCGCCGCCTCCCCGGAGTCCCCCTGCGAGGCGGCGCGGGCCGCCGCCCTGGCGCCGGAGCCGGCCTGTCCCGCGGCGTACCCGACCAGGCCGAGCTGGATCGCCGCCAGGCCCACGAGCAGCAGGACCGGCAGGAATCCCGCGAACTCCAGCATCGAGACGCCGCGGTCGCCGAAGCGGCGGCGACGGACGCGGCCACGGAGCCGTACCGCGTACGTGCGCGCTCTCATCCCGCCGCCCCCTGCCCGCCTTCCCTGCCTTCCCCGCCTGCCTCGCCTTCCTTCGCCGCGCCCGCCTCCCCGTCGACGTGCCATCCCGCGTCGAAACCGGGGAAGAACACCGGGACGTCCACCGACACCCGGGCCTTCCACACCGTCCCCTCGTCCGTGCAGGACACCGCCGCGTCCTGCCAGGCCGCGGGCAGGTGCTCCTCGGCGGCGGCGGAACAGGCGCCGGCCGCGCCGTTGCCCACCGCGTGCGCGGCCGTGGCCGCCCGCGCCGCCTCGTCCGCCGCGTTCCCGGCGAGGGAGTACGTGTAGCCGTACAGCGCGCACTGCCAGAGGATCGCCATCACCACGAGGACCAGCGGGAACATCGCGGCGAACTCCAGGGTGACCGCGCCCCGGTCACCGCTCGCCGCCCTGCGGCGCAGGGCGAGGGCGCCGCGCCTGCCGCCGCCCTGGGTGCGGGGCTCGACGAGGCCGAGTTCGCCCGCGAGGCCCCAGAGCGCCTGCTTCACCGAGGAACGGCTCTCCAGGTCCTGCATGCGGCCGGCGTCGACCACGGCCTGGAGCTCCTTGAACGCGGCGGGGACGGTCGTGCGGGCCGTCCTGGTGCCGGTGACGCGCTCGACCAGGGACGGCTGGATCTCGGTGCCCCTGCCGTGCCGGTTGACGACGGTGAGGGTCTCCTCGGCCTTGCGGATCTGGAGGCGGTCCCAAAGCCGCACCACGCGCTTGGCCGCGCGGACCGCCACCACGTCGGGGGTGACGAGGAGCAGGGCGTGGTCGGCGAGTTCGACGGCGGTGGCGCCGGCCGCAGTGACGTACGCGCCGCAGTCGACGACCACGACGTCGTACCGGGCGCGCAGTGCGCCGAGTGTCTGGCGGGCGACCCGGTCGGTGACCTCCTCGCCCCGTTCGCCGTCGGCGGGGGCGAGGAGCAGGCCGAGGCCGCTCTCGTGGGTGTAGACGGCGTCCTGGAGGACGCGGGGCGTGATGTCGCTGATGGCGGCGAGGTCGGCGATGGAGCGCCGGAACTGCACGTCCAGGTAGGAGGCGACGTCCCCGGACTGGAGGTCCAGGTCGACGAGGGCGGCCGTGCGCCCCGACGCCTGCGCGGCGAGGGCGAGCTGGACCGCGGTGACCGTCGTCCCCACGCCGCCCTTGGCGCCGCTGACGGTGACGACCGTGCCGGCGCCCGGCGCGCCCGCCGGGCCGCCGCCCCCGTACAGTTCGAGGTTTCCGCTGCCCAGGTGGCGCCGCATGCCCGTGGACCAGGCGGCGGCCGCCTGGACGCGTTCGGCGAGGGCGTCGTAGGCCAGGGGGAGGCCGACGATGCCGCGGGCGCCGGAGTCCATGGCGGCGGTGAGGAGTTCCGGGCTGGTGTCGGCGGTGATCAGGACGACGCCGACGGCGGGGAAGCGCAGGACGAGGTCCTTGATGAGGCCGAGCGCGGGGGCGGGCCCGATGCGCTCGTGGACGAGGACGACCTCCGGCAGTTCGTCGACGGACTCGGCGGCGAGCCGGGCGAGGGTGTCGAGGAGCGCGGTGGAGTCGCCGAGGGGCAGGGCCGGTTCGGCGTCGGGGAGCTGTCCGGCGAGCGTGGACAGCGCGCGGGCGGCCTCGATGTCCCCGACGGCGGGGAGGATTCGGGTGGCCATACGAGCCTCCTACTTGTCCTCGTCGAGGGTGTACGTCCGGTCGCGCGGCGGCACGGTGGAGTCGCCGCCCGCGCCGACCAGGGCGAGCCGGACGTGGGTCGCGAACGACTCGGCGTACGCGACGCGCTGGGCGTCCGCCGTGCCGAGGGCGAAGGTGATCGGGACGGCCTCGGTCGCCCTGCGGCGCGTACGGTCGTCCTGGTTCGGTTCGAGCGGGGTCAGCTTGCCGACGTCGAGCACCTTGGCCCCCTCCACGATGACTTTGGACTGGTCCTTCGCCTTGTCGCTCTCGCCCTTGAAGGTGGCGTAGATGTTGACCTTGGCGCCCGGTGTGATCTTGCCCGCGACACCGGTGGCCGCGTCGATCATGATGGCGATCTCCTGCTGGCCGGGGCCGAGTTCGGGTCGCCGGACGATCATGTCGGACTGGAGCAGCGAGCCCGCGCGGAGCTGGGTGACGGCGATCTTGCCGCGGATCTCGCCGAGGTCGGTGACGGCGTTGTCGGAGAGCCACCGCTCGGGCATCTCGACCTTCTCGAACTGGTCGGCGGTCAGCTCCTTGTAGGGCGCGACGTCGCTCTTGAGCTTGTACGCGGCGACCTCCGGGCCCACCTTCGAGTTCACGTCGCGGATCACCGAGAGCACGCCCGCGAACGCGCCGAGCGCGCACAGGACCGAGAGGACCAGCAGGATGACGCCGCGGCGCTGGCGTGAGTTCATGGGCCGGACTACCTCGATCGAGTGCGGTTGGCTACGGACGGTGAGCGTGGTGGCGCGTGTTCGGTCGTAGGTCGCGTACGGGGTACGAGGGCGGCCCGGCGGCTAGGTGACGCCTCGGGGCAGTGCGGTCGCGCCGCTCGGCGCGAGGGTGCGCGGCGGCGCGTGGTCCACCGGCGGCGGCAGGGGTGCCGCGCAGAACGCGCAGCGGTCGCCGATGAGTTCGAGCCCGCACCAGTGGCAGTCGTCGCGGCGGACGGACGACACCAGCTGGTAGAGGACGGAGATGTCGGGGATGGCCGCCGCGAACTCGACGACCCTGCCGGTGGCCCACCAGCGCGCGGACTCCGCGGCCGGGCGAACCTCGGTGACCCCCTGGCAGTTCCAGGCGGGCGCCAGGGTCTCGGTGACCCAGCCGGGTGCCAGCTGCCCCGGGGCGTACAGCATCCTCGTGGCGAATCCGGGCCCCGGCAGGGTCGCCCCGCCGTCCCCCGAGAGCTTGACCAGCTCGGGCCGCGGCGTGGCGAGGACGGCGAACTGGGCGCCCGGCAGCCAGGACTTGGCGTGCGACTGGAGGGTGACGGGGACGCGGTCCAGCTTGGCGACCGAGCCGAGCAGGGCGCCCGCGTAGATGTAGTGGGAGAGGAGCCGTGCCGCTGAGGCGAGGACCCCCGGGCTGAAGTCGCAGATCGAGAGCTGGCGGAGCTGGAGCGCGAGCACGGCGAGGCCGAGCGGCGGCAGGTCGGAGCGGACGACGGCGATGCGGTCGCTCTCCAGGACCGAGCGGACCGCGTGCAGCCGGTGCGTGACGGAGGTGGGCGCGGAGGCGGGGCAGAGGACGACCACGTAGCCGTGGTGCTCGATGAGCGTGTCCATCTCGGTGAGCGCCTGGTCCAGCGAGTACGTCCGCGGGGACTGCACGGCGGACTGCAGGACCGCCGCGGAGGGGGTGTGCCGGTCGGGCGAGGGCAGCACCAAGTCGGGGCCGGTGACGGCTATGGCGGTCGGCAACGCGTACACCCCCGGTCCTCGTGCACTCCTGCCTCAGCACCATATCCACGTCATGGTCGACTCGACACCCAACTTCCCACTGTTCATGTGGAGGTCAGGGTTCTCGTTGCGCGCCGCCGGGCCCCGACGGGTTCCGCGGGACCCTAGAAGAAGCTGCTCCAGTCCTGGTCGCTGATCTGCTTGACGCACAGCACCAGGAACAGCAGGCCCGCGACGCACAGCATGCCGTTGCTGAGCCAGCCGTTGCGCCACTCCCGCGGCGTGCGGTGCGAGTTGAGCAGCCAGACCAGGGTCAGCGCGAGGAACGGCATGAAGGCCGCGCCGAGGACGCCGTAGATGATGATGAGCCGGAACGGCTGCCCCTGGAAGAGCAGGATCATCGGCGGGAAGGTCAGCCACAGCAGGTACGCGCGGAACGGCACCGACTTCTCGCGGGCTCCGGACGCCACCTCCTCGCCGGAGAGCGCCTTGTCGCCGGCGCCCGCGCGCTCCTTGCGGTAGCGCTCGACGAAGTCGGCGAACATCAGGCTCACGCCGTGCCACACGCCGATCAGCGAGGTGAACGACGTGGCGAAGAAGCCGACCAGGAACAGCTTGGCGGTGGCGCTCCCGTACTCCTCCTCCAGGATGTCGGAGAGCTGTACGAGGCCCTTGTCCCCGCTCGCGATGGCGACGTTCGCGGAGTGCAGCAGCTCCGCGCCGACGAAGAGCATGGCGACGACGAAGATGCCGGTGGTGATGTACGCGACGCGGTTGTCCAGCCGCATCACCTTCATCCAGCCGGCGTCGGTCCAGCCCTTGGCGTTGACCCAGTAGCCGTACGCGGCCAGGGTGATCGTGCCGCCCACGCCGCCGATCAGGCCCAGCGTGTTGAGGATGGAGTCCTCCTCATCGGGCAGCACGGGCAGCAGGCCCGCGAAGGCGTCGCCCAGGTGCGGGGTGACGCGGATGGCCAGGTAGACGGTGACGACGAACATGATGCCGACGAGGACCGTCATGACCTTCTCGAAGACGGCGTACTTGTTGAACCACACGAAGACCAGGCCCACGACGCCGGTGAGGATGCCCCACCACTTGAGCTCCATGACGTCGGGGAAGAGCGCCTGGAGGGGCAGCCCCGACGACGACATGGCGGCAGCGCCGTACACGTATCCCCAGATGACCACGTAGACGACGAAGAACCACGTCGTCCAGCGGCCGAGGCTCGCCCAGCCGTCGAAGAGGGTGCGGCCGGTGGCCAGGTGCCAGCGCCCCGCGGCCTCGGCGAGCGAGATCTTCACGACGCAGCCGATGACGGCGGCCCACAGCAGGGTGTAGCCGAAGTTGCTGCCCGCGATCAGGGTCGCGACGAGGTCTCCGGCGCCGACGCCCGTCGCCGCCACGACGATGCCGGGCCCGATGTACTTCCAGCTCGACTTCCGGGGCCGTGGTGCCGCGCCGCCCGTGGTGGTGCCACTGCCTGTCGTTTCAGCCATGCCGATCAAGAAAGCGCATCGGGGGGCGCGGCACAAGAGGTTGGCCAAAGACAGCGTTGACCGGTCCATGCCATACGTCGACGATGGGGCGGCGCGATCCGCACCTCGTACGCCGTCCCGTACGAGACCCCGTACGGGACCCCGCACGTCGCAGTGAGCACCCCCACCCCCCAGGAGACTTCATGCGACTCCGTACACGCTTGAACACCGGCCTGAACGGCAGGAGATCGGCGGCCCTCGCGGCCCTGCTGGCCCTCGCCCTCGCGGCGCCCCTCTCCGCCAACGCCTCACCCGGCGGCGCCGACGAGGCCCCTCGTGACGCGGCGGTGGCCGCCGACGAGGTGACGCGCCAGTACGAGATACCCCTGGCCGACGACCGTGCCGCCCGCACCGCGCTGGCCCGCACGGGGGTCGCCATCGACGAGGTCGACGCCCGCGCGGTGGTCGTCTCCGCCGACGCCGCGGAGGCGGCCTCGCTCCGTGAGGCGGGCTACCGCCTGAAGGCGCTGCCCGGCCCGCCGAAGCGCACGAACGGCATGGCCGTGGAGCCCAAGGACTTCCCGAACGCGGACGCCCGCTACCACAACTACGCCGAGATGACGGCGGAGATCGACCAGCGCATCGCGGCCCACCCGAACCTGATGAGCAAGCGGGTCATCGGCAAGTCGTACGCGGGCAGGGACATCGTCGCCATCAAGATCAGCGACAACGTGGGTACGGACGAGGCCGAGCCGGAGGTCCTCTTCACCCACCACCAGCACGCCCGCGAGCACCTCACCGTCGAGATGGCGCTGTACCTGCTGCGCGAGCTCGGTGACGACTACGCCACGGACGCGCGCGTGCGGAGCATGGTCGACTCCCGCGAGATCTGGATCGTGCCGGACCTGAACCCGGACGGCGGCGAGTACGACATCGCGACCGGCTCGTACCGGAGCTGGCGCAAGAACCGGCAGCCCAACAGCGGCTCGTCGAACGTCGGCACCGACCTCAACCGCAACTGGGCCTACCGCTGGGGCTGCTGCGGCGGCTCATCCGGCTCGACGGGCTCGGAGACCTACCGGGGCCGCGCCGGCGAGTCGGCCCCCGAGGTGAAGGTGGTCGCCGACTTCGTCCGCAGCCGCGTGGTCGGCGGCAAGCAGCAGCTCAAGGCCTCCATCGACTTCCACACGTACAGCGAACTGGTCCTGTGGCCCTACGGCTACACGTACGCCGACACGGGCCCCGGCCTCACCCAGGACGACCGTGACGCGCACGCGGCGATCGGCCGGAAGATGGCGGCGAGCAACGGGTACACGCCGCAGCAGTCCAGCGACCTGTACATCACCGACGGGTCGATCAACGACTGGCTGTGGGGCAGCCAGAAGATCTTCAGCTACACCTTCGAGATGTACCCCTCGTCCGCCGGGGGCGGCGGCTTCTACCCTCCGGACGAGGTGATCGAACGGGAGACCTCCCGCAACCGTGACGCGGTCCTCCAGCTCCTGGAGAACGCGGACTGCATGTACCGGTCGATCGGCAAGGAGTCGCAGTACTGCGCGGCGGAGTGACCGCCGCTGCGGGCGGCTCCGGTGGCCGGGGGCGTTGCCCGGTTGCCGGGGCCGCCCGGTTCTCCGGCAGTGTGGGCGCCCCCCGGGTGGGGTCGGGAGGTGGGGACGGGAGGTGGGGGCGGCCGGGGGCGTTGCCTAGTTGCCGGGGCCGCCCGGTTCCCCGGAAGTGTGGCGCCTCCGCCCCGCCAGTAAAGGGCGCTCCCTGTCGGTCGCGTCGGCTGCGCCGATTCCGCTTTCGCTCCACCCTTGACTGGCGGGGCTCCACCGCGAAGCTGCCATTGACCGGGCGGCCACGAGGTGGGGCGACGGAGCAGCTTAAGTGGGGTGTCCGGTTTTCCTGCCGGGTGCGGACCAGTCCTTCTGGCGTGGGCGCAAGGGGGCGGGGTGGTCGCCGGGCAGACGGCTTCGGCGGGCTGGGTCATCGGGTGTCGGTGCCGGGTGCGGACTGGTTCTTCTGGGGCGGGCGTCAGGGGGCGATGTGGCTGTCGGACAGACACGGCCCGGCCCGGCCCGGCCTCGGGGTCCCGCACCCGCAGCACGGCGCCCCGGGCAGCACCCCGGACAGTCCTGGGACAGCACCCTGGACAGTCCTGTGGGCCGGAGCCCCGGACAGTCCTGTGGGCCGGGGCCCTGGACAGTCCTGTGGACGGTGGTGGGTGGTGGGTGATGGGGGATGGGGGATGAGGGATGGGTGAGGAGTGGGGATGGGGGCGGGGGGCCGGGACCTAATTTGGAAAAGGCGCATTCGGCAATGCGCGCGCCCCCTGTTCGGCGAAACACAACTTGCGCGAAGTTGGTGTCAGGTCCCGGAGGAAGTCCGGTGCACCCGGGTGAGCGCTGGCCCTGTCCCGCGCCCGGTATGGGCCGGTCCGCCACTCCGCAGCGATACCCGCCCCCTCCACCGAAGGGAGTCCGGTCCGGCCGGGGTGAGCGCTGGCCCTGTCCCGTACCCCGTATGGGCCGGTCGGCAGTCGGCGAGGGCACCCGACACTGCCACCGG
>NZ_JBFAHX010000031.1:0-96039 GCF_040654435.1 Streptomyces sp. NPDC050703 | reverse complement strand
TGGCGACCATGGCCTTGATCCGCTCGGCCTCGGTCGGCGCCCGGCCGGTGGTCGGGTCGACGGTCACGTCACCGACGCTGAAGATTCCGAACTGCGTGCCCACGGCCCCGGGCTGCGCTTGTGCCATCAGTACTGTCCCATCGGATACGAGAAGTGGAGTGCTGGGATCGGTCCGGCCGGTGCGCGGAGGCGGGCGGAGCGGCGTCGTCCCGTCCCGAAAGCTAGTGGCGGTCCCGACCGGTGCTTGCCGAGGAACGCACGGCCCCTTGCCCGTGGAAGCAGCTCGGTCCGGCTGCCTGCCCGGGCGTGCACGCTCCGTGTCCCCCAGCGCCCTGTCCGGCACGGCGTCGCGGTGGTGCGGGACCCGCGGACGGATGATGGGCCGCGAGGCAGCCGAGGGGCTGACAGTGGGCTGGACCCGTTACGCGGACTGGGCCGGGCGGGCAGGGGCCGAGCGGTTCCGGGCGGTGGCTCGATGAGGACCCGCCCCTCCCGCTGACCGCGGCGCCCTGCCCGCCGACCGCGGTGCCCTGCCGGGAACCAGGTCCGCCGTACGTCCTCGGGCCAGTCCCCGTGCACCGGAGGACGCATCCCCTCCCTCG
This sequence comes from Streptomyces sp. NPDC050703, assembly GCF_040654435.1. Lineage (NCBI taxonomy): Bacteria > Bacillati > Actinomycetota > Actinomycetes > Kitasatosporales > Streptomycetaceae > Streptomyces > Streptomyces sp. NPDC050703. The sequence goes on along the minus strand of NZ_JBFAHX010000031.1, from coordinate 95,437 downwards.
GCGTTCCCTAGCCTCGCCGGACGACTGCGCCCGGGGACGGGCGGAACGAGGAACGGCGATGAGCATGGACGAGCGGACGGACGCGGTGGACGTGGGCCGGGGGCCGGGCGGCGAGTACGCCGCGGGCACACCGGCCGAGGACAGGAACGGGTGGGCGCTGCCCCGGGCCACCTCCCCGCGTGGCAGGACCCGGGGGCCCGTGGGCGGTGCGGTCCCGCACGCGCCGGGCGGGGCGGCTCAAGGAGCCCTCCGTTGAGCCGCGTGACGATGTCCTCGACCGCGCCCGCCCCGCGGCGTCGGCGCACCATGGCGGGGCGCGACCCCGGAGAGCCGCACCGCTCCGCCACCCCGCTGGAGCTCTTCTTCGACCTGTGCTTCGTCGTCGCGGTGGCCCAGGCGTCGGAGGGCCTCCACGAGGCGCTGGCACACGGGCACCACCTGGCCGGTGTCCTGCGCTTCGCACTGGTCTTCTTCACCATCTGGTGGGCCTGGATGAACTTCACCTGGTTCGCCTCCGCCTACGACCCCGACGACACCCCCTACCGGCTGACCGTGCTGGTACAGATCACGGGCTCCCTCGTCCTCGCCGCCGGTGTCGGCCGGGCCTTCGAGGAGGGGGACCTGCTCGTCATCACCCTCGGATACGTGGTGCTGCGTACGGCGCTGGCCGCGCTGTGGCTGCGGGCCGCGTTCTCCGACCCCACCCGGCGGAAGGCTACGCTCCGCTTCGCCGCCGGCATCACCGTCTGCCAACTCGGCTGGGTCGCGCTGCTGTTCGCCCCCGCCGAGGTCCGGCTGCCCGGGGTCGCGGTGCTGATCCTCGCGGAGGTGCTGGTCCCCGTCTGGGCGCAGTCCGCGGGGATGACCCCGTGGCATCCGCACCACATCGCCGAACGCTACGAGCTGTTCACCCTCATCGTGCTCGGCGAGTCCGTCGCGGCCGCCACCGTCACCGTGCGGGGGGCGTTCGACCGGCATCAGGGCACCGGTGCGCTGTACGCGCTGGCCGCCGGAGGACTGCTCATGGCCTACGCCATGTGGTGGCTGTACTTCGCCAGGCCCGCGCACGCGTTGCTCGCCACGACGCACCAGGCGCACCGCAGACGGTTCACCTGGGCCTACGGTCACTACCTGATCTTCGCTTCGGCGACCGCGGAGGGCGCGGGCCTGGCCGCTTACGCCGATCACGTCACCCGCCACTCCGGCGCGTCGTCGGTCGGCGCGGGCCTTGCGGTCACCGTCCCGGCCACCTGCTTCCTGGTCACGGTCTGGGCCGTACACCTGCGGCCGCACCGGCGCGGGGTGGCCGAACGCGTCCCGTTCGTCGTCACCGCGGTCGGTGTGCTCCTGTCAGCGTGGTCGCCGGCGCCCGCGCTCCTCGCCGGCGTGTTCCTGGGAGGGCTGGTCACGGTGGTCACGGTGCGGCGGCGCCGGTGAACCCGGGCCCATGCGGGAGCGCCGCCGTGGTCCCCGTTGCCGGTGATCACGACGGCGCTCCCGGTCCGCGGGCCCGCCGGGCGGGCCCGCGGCGGGCTCACTTGCCCAGGAAGGCGAGGAGCGCGCTGTTGACCTCCTCCGCGTGGGTCCACAGCAGACCGTGCGGGGCGCCCTCGATCTCCACGTAGTCGGCGGACGGCAGTGCCTTGTGGAACGGCCGCCCCGTCGCCTCGACCGGCAGAATGCGGTCGCCCGTACCGTGCAGGATCAGGGCCGGCACGTCGATGGCCGGGATGTCGGCCCGGAAGTCGGTGTACCAGGTGGACGGCGCGGCGGCCGCGGCGAAGAAGCCGCCGCCCGCCGCGACGTTCCAGCTGTTGCGCACGGCCTCCTCGCTGATGCGGGAGCCGAGGTTCTCGTCGAGGTTGTAGAAGTCCTTGTAGAACTCGGTGTAGTACGCGTAGCGGTCCGCCTCGACGGCCGCGGCGACGCCGTCGAAGAACTCCTTCGGGGCGGCTCCTCCGGGGTTCTCGTCGGTCTTGAGCAGCCAGGGCTCCAGTGAGGCGAGGAAGGCGACCTTGGAGATCCGCGCGGAACCGTAGGCGGACACGTACCGGGCGACCTCGCCGGTGCCCATGGAGAAGCCGACCAGGACGGCGTCCCGCACGTCGAGTGTCTCCAGCACGGTGTTCAGGTCGGCGGCGAAGGTGTCGTAGTCGTACCCGGTCGTCGGCTGTCCGGACTGCCCGAAGCCGCGACGGTCGTACGTGATGACGCGGTAGCCCGCCTTCAGCAGCGCGGCGCTCTGCCGCTCCCAGGAGTGCCCGTCGAGCGGGAAGCCGTGGATCAGGACGACCGGCTGTCCGGTGCCGTGGTCCTCGTAGTACAGGTCGATGCCGGCGGAGTTCTCCTGGCCCACGGTGATGTAAGGCATGGTCTCTTCCTTCGTTCGGTGTGACGGGTGCGCGCAGGGCGTGCTCCGACTCGGCGAGGCGGGGCGGGGCGCGGAGGGGGCCGGCTTCTCGCCGGCCGGCACTCGGGCGTCCACGGCGTGCGCGGCACGGAACGGCCTCACGCTATTCAGCGCGTCCCGTCCCTTGTTGTTCTCCAGCGCATCGCTTCTTGCCCGGCAGTGCGAGGTGGCCGGGCAGGCGTACACGGCGCGGGCACGGTGGTGCGGCGGTCCGAGTGCGGAAGCGGAACAGTTAGAGTGCACGGAGAGGCAAGTGTCCACCAGCACGGTGTCCCGTGTTCCTGGCCGGACGCGGTACCGGCCCGGCCGTTCGCGCGGTGGCCGCCGGTCTCGACGGACGACCGGCCGGAGGTGCCCATGACCCCTGTGATCGAGAACGCCCCGGACGGCACTGCGGCCACCCGTCGGCGTGGTGGAGAGCCGGCTTCGGCGGGCGGGTGTGCGCGGAGTGGGTCCTGAGGATGGTGCGAGCAGGCGGTCCGCTGTCCCGTAGCGGCCTGCGCGGACGGGAGGCCGAGCTCGCGGAGCTCGACGCACTGATCACCTCCGTCGCCCGCGCCGGAAGCGGCGGTCTCGCGCTCATCCAGGGCGAACCCGGTATCGGCAAGACCACGCTGCTCGCCGAAGCCGTCTCCAAGGCCAGGGCCGCGGGGTTCTCCGTGAACGTCGGCAAGGCCGATGAACTGCACCACATCGTGCCGCTGTCGTCGCTGGCGGCCTCCGTCCTGCGGGGTGACCGGCCGCTGCTGTCCGGCGATGCCTTCGCCGACCTCGCCCGCAACCACGACCAGCGGATCTGGCTGGTGGAGCGCCTGGCCGAAGCGATCGAGGCCAGGGCGGGCGGCGTCCCGGTGATGATCGGCCTGGACGACGTGCAATGGGCCGACCCGCTGAGCCGGTTCGCGCTCCAGCAGCTTCCTGCGCGTCTGCGGACCTCGCCGGTGCTGTGGCTGCTGACCGGGCGGCGGGAGCCCGCTTGCCCGGCGGAGGAGATCGTCGCGGCCGCGACCGGGAACCTCACGACGGTCACGGTGCCCCTGGGCCCGCTGACCGGCGACGCCATCGCCCAACTGGCGGACGACGCGCTCGGGGCGGCGGCCGACGAGCGGGTCAGGGACCTGCTCGACGGAGCGGGCGGTAACCCGTTCCTGGCCGTCGAGATGCTCGCGGGCCTGCGCACCAGCGAGGTCACGGACGACCTCGTGCCCCCGGGGCTCGTGGTCGGCGTCCGCGGCAGGCTCCGGTCCATGGGCCCCGAGACCCTGCGCTTCCTCCGGATGGGCGCGGTCCTGGGACGTACCTTCGGCCTGCACGACGCCGCCGCGCTCTGCGGCCGGGCGCCCGCGACACTCATCCCCGCGCTTGAGGAGGCCGTGCGCGCCGGGCTCCTCGACGACGACGGTGAACACCTGTCCTTCCGGCACGACCTCCTGCGCCAGGCGGTCTACGCCGACATCCTGCCGTCGGCCCGCAAAGCCCTGCACCGGGAGGCCGCACGCGTCCTGGTCGCCGGGGGCCACCGGCCGGTCGACGCGGTGCCCCACGTCCTCAGGGGCGCCCTGCCGGGGGACGAGGAAGCCGTGGCGCTGCTGCGGCGCGCGGCCGATGACGTGCTCGCGGTCACCCCGGACCTGGCGGCCGACCTCATGACCCGGGCCCTGGCCCTGGTGCCGTCCGCCGGGCCGCTGAGATTCGAGGTGGGGGAGCAGACGATCCTCGCCCTGACCCGGGCCGGCCGGAGCAGGGACGCCCTGTCCACGGGGGACGGGCTCCTGGCCGCCCGGCCACCGCTGGAGGTGTTCGGCCGGCTGCAGGCCGCCCTGGGCGGGACGCTGTGGAGCATGGACCTCGCCGGTGAACTGCGCCGCAGGACCGAGGCCGCCCTCGCCCTGGGGGACGCGCTCCCGGAGATCGCGGCGAGGCTGGCCGCCCTGCGCACCCTCGCCCTGTCCCGAGAGGACGATCTGGCCGCGGCGCGCGAGGCCGGCGAGACCGCGCTGCGCGACGCCACCGCGGCCGGTGATCGCGAGGCACATGTCCTGGCCCTCTTCGGGCTGGGCGAGATCGCGCAGAACGCCGGGGAGAACGCGGTTGCGCTGAAACGTTTCACCGCGTTGAGCGCCATCGATTCCGCCTTCCTGCCCGAGGAGATCGTCGCGCATCTGCACGTGGACGACTTCGCGTCCGCGCGACGGCTGCTCCTGCGGGCGACGGAAGCGGGGGCGCCGCGTCAGGCGATGCTGCTGTGGGCCCAGGGCCAGCACGACCTCGGCCTCGGCAGGCTCGACGACGCCGACGCCGGTTTCCTCACCATGGAACACCTGGAGGACGAGGTGCGGGTCCCCGTCCAGCAGGTGAACGGACGCGTGATCCGCTCCCGCATCGCGCTCCTGCGCGGTGACCCGGAAGGAGCGCGGGAGCATCTGAGCGCGGCGCGGGAGAGGCTGGCGGCCAAGCCGAACCCCGGCAACACCGCCGCCGTGCTCTTCCTGGAAGCGCTGCACGCGGAGGCGGACGGGGACACCGCCCTCTCCGCCGCCCGAGTCCGGCAGGTGCAGCAGGTGGGGGCCTTCATGCGCTGGCGGCTCCTGCGCGACTGGGCCGACTCCGCGATCCGCATGGCCCTGAGCGCCGGGGACCGGGAGCTCGCCGAGGACCTCGCCGCACAGGCCGGGGCCCACGCCGCGCGCAACCCCGCCGTGCCGACCGCCGGGGGCATCGCAGCGCAAGCCCTCGGGCTGGTGCGGAACGATCCCGCCCTGCTCGAACGCTCCGTGCGGCTGCTCGACGCGGGCCCCCGGCCGCTGGTCCGCGCGGCCGCGTCGGCGGACCTCGGCAGGGCACTCCTGTCGGCGGGCCGGAAGCAGCAGGCGGTGGCCGCCCTGGCCCACGCCCGCGACACGTACGCCGCCGCGGGCGCCCACGCCGCCGCGGCACGTGTCCGGCAGGATCTGCGGGGCGCGGGTGCCGCCGGCGGCAGGCCGGTGCCCGCGCAGCGGCCCGTGCGGGGGTGGGACGCCCTCACGGCCTCGGAGCGGAAGATCGCGCGCCTCGTCGCCCAGGGCCACACCAACCGGTCGGCCGCGGAGCTGCTCGTGGTCTCCCCCCACACGGTCAACACCCACCTGACGTCCGTTTTCCGCAAGCTGGAGATCAACTCCCGGGTGCAGCTGGCCAACGTGGTCATGGCCCTGCCCGACGGCTGAGGGGCACATTGGTACGTTCACGCGATGCCGGACCGGGGCCCGGCCGCGTACGACTGGGACGTTTCCCACGAGTCGGAGGTCACCGGCATGCACGGTCCCAGTTCCCCGCCGCCGACCATCGTGCTGGTGCACGGTGCGTTCACGGACGCCTCGTCGTGGGCGGGCGTCGTCAGGCTGCTGCGAGCCGACGGACTGACCGTCCGGGCTCCGGCGAACCCGCTGCGCGGTCTGGCGCACGACGCCGTCGTGCTCAGGGGCATGCTGCGGGACATCGACGCGCCCGTCGTCCTGGCCGGCCACGACTACGGCGGCGCGGTCATCACCCAGGCCGCGGCGGACGCCGACAACGTCGTGGCCCTGTGCTACGTCGCGGCGTTCGGCCTCGACGCGGGCGAGTGCGTCCTGGACGTCACGAACCGCTTCGCCCCCGCGCCCGTCGCCGACGCGACCCGCACCGCCGCTCCGCCGGCGCGGACCCCCGGCGGCCCGGACAGCGAGCTGTACATCCGCGAGGAGCTGTTCCCGCAGGTCTACGCCGCCGACCTGTCGCCCGCGGCCAGGAGACGGATGTCCGTGACGCAACGCCCGATCGCCTGCGACGCGCTGACCGGCCGGTCGGGCCCGCCCGCATGGGCCTCCATGCCGTCCTGGTACGCCATCGCGACCGCCGACCGGGTCCTCCACCCCGCCGCCCAGCGCTTCATGGCGCAACGCATGGCGGCCACCGAGCACGTGCTCGACGGGTCACACGCCGTCGTCCTCTCGCAGCCCGGTGCCGTGGCGGCGATGATCCGGGAAGCGGCGGAACAGGCACGATGACCGAGGCGGCGGCCCGGAGCGCGGACGCTGACGGCGAGCACGGGCCGGCGGGGTGTCTAAAATGCGTCTGAACGGAAGCCGCCGGTCCGACCCCCCGACCGTCCTACGCGTACGCAGCCCTCGCGGCACCGTCCCCGGCCCGCACACCGTCACACCGCAAAGGCACTCGCATGATCTCACCGGCTGGACGGCCGGTACGGCGCATCGCCGCACGCCTGGCCGGAGCCGTGGTCCTGGCACTGACCACCACCGGGTGCGCCGGTGGGGCCGGCGCCGGCTCCGCCCCCGGCGAGGTCACCTCCATCACCGTGCTCGACTACTACACCCAGCGGTCCGAGCACGACCAGTGGAACGAGATGCTGACCGCGTGCGGCGAGACCGCCGGAGTCGAGGTCGAGCACACGAGCGTGCCACCGCCGTCCCTGATCCCCGGGGTCCTGCGGCAGGCATCGTCGCGGACCCTTCCCGACCTGCTGATGCTGGACAACGCCGATCTCCAGCAGATCGCACGGACCGGCGCGCTGACCCCGCTGGACCAGTACGGCATTGACACGGACGGCTTCGCCGAGGGCATCCTGTCGGCGGGCACGTACGAGGGGAAGGTGTACGGGCTCGCCCCCTACGTCAGCACGCTCGCCCTCTTCTACAACAAGGACATGCTCGCCGAGGCCGGTGTCGGCGTACCGAGGACGTGGGGCGAGCTGAAGGAGGCGGCGGCCCGGCTGACCCGCCCGGGGCGCTACGGCATGGCGGTCGACGCGAACGCCACGTTCGAGGGCAGCTGGCAGTTCCTGCCCTTCCTGTGGTCCAACGGCGGGCACGAGAAGCGGCTGGACAGCCCGCAGGCCGCGCAGGCGCTCCAGCTCTGGGTCGACCTGGTGAGGAAGGGGTCGATGTCGAAGTCGGTGCTGAACTGGACACAGGCCGACGTCCACGATCAGTTCGCCGCGGGCCGGACGGCGATGATGATCAACGGGCCCTGGCGGATCGCCGCCCTGGACGAGGACAGGGACATGGACTGGGGAGTGGCACCCGTCCCCGTCCCCCGAGCGGGACAGACCCCGGTCACCCCCCTGGGCGGAGAGGTGTGGACGGTCCCGCGAAGCACCTCCGAGGACCGGCAGAAGAAGGCAGCCGAAGTCCTCGCCTGCCTGAACAGCGCCCCCCACACGCTCACCCTGGCGAAGCAGCACTTCACCGTGCCGTCCCGCACCGAGGTCGCCGCCCGGTACGCCGAACAGGACCCGAGGATGGCCGTCTTCGCCGAGAGCGTGAAGACGGCACGCGTCCGTACCGGCGAACTCGGTGTCAGGTGGCCCAAGGCGGCGACCGGCATCTACACCGCCATCCAGTCCGCCCTGACGGGGGAGCGGACACCGGAAGAAGCCCTCAGGCATGCGCAAGAGATCGCGACCGGTGACTGACCGGTCCCGGGAGGCCCGCTCGGGCACCGGCCGGGAGGGCGGCGCTGACGACGCGAGGCCGCGGAGGGCGCCCCTGGCACGCTTCGGGGACCGGTCGGCCCAGTGGCTGTTCGTCGTGCCCGCCGGGGCGTATCTGCTGCTGTTCTTCGGATACCCGCTCGTCCAGAACGTCGTGATGAGTTTCCAGCAGTACACGACCACCACGTTCTACACGGGCGACGCCCCGTTCGTGGGACTGCGGAACTACGCGGACGTCCTCTCGTCGCACCTGTTCTCCCGGACCCTGGTCACCACGCTCCTGTTCACGGCCGGATCGATCCTCGGGCAGTTCGTGTGCGGACTGGCCCTCGCGCTGTTCTTCCAGCGCCGATTCCCGCTCAGCCGCGTCCTGCGGTCGCTCCTGCTGCTGCCGTGGCTGCTGCCCCTGGTCGTCTCCGGAACGACGTGGCGGTGGATGCTCGACCCCGACACGGGCGTCGTCAACGCGGCGCTGCGCGGCCTCCACCTGTCGTCGTCGGGCGTCCCCTGGCTCACCGGCACCTCAGAGGCGCTGGTGTCGGTGATCCTCATCAACATCTGGGTCGGCATCCCCTTCAACACCGCGATCCTGTACGGCGGCCTCCAGGACATCCCCACGCACCTGTACGAGGCGGCGAAGCTGGACGGCGCCGGACCGGTGAAGTCGTTCCTGCACATCACGTGGCCGCTGCTGCGGCCCGTGGCGAGCGTCGTCCTGGTGTTGGGCGTCGTCTACACCGTCAAGGTGCTCGACATCATCCTCGTGGTGACGGGCGGGGGGCCCGCGGGCGCCACGGAGACCATCGCCACGCGGGCCTACGAGCTGTCCTTCCAGCAGTACGAGTTCGGGCGCGGTGCCGTGCTGAGCAACGTGCTCATCGTCTTCTCGCTCGTGTTCGCCCTCATCCACCTGCGCGCCCACCGGCGTGCGCTGACCCTCTGAGAGACGCTCCCGTGAAGTCCACACCGAGCCGTGGCCGGCGGGCCTCCACCGTCCTGGGGGTCGTCCTGCTCGCCCTGATGCTGTTCCCCGTCTACTGGATGGTGAACGCCTCCCTCCAGCCGGCGGGCAGCACACTCGGGGGAAGCCTGTTCCCCCTTCCACCGGACGTCAGCGGCTACGTGGTCGCGCTGCGCGAGCAGGGCCCCAACCTTCTCACCAGCCTCGTCATCGCCCTCGGCAGCGTGGCTCTCAGCCTCGGGCTGGCCGCGCCGGCGGCCCACGCGCTGGCCCAGTTCTCCCTCCGCGGAACCGGCCTCGTCCTCCTCGGCATCCTGATCACGCAGATGGTGCCGGGCATCGTCGTGGCCAACGCGCTCTACGGCGCCTACACCGACCTGGGGCTCCTGAACTCCCACCTCGGGCTGATCCTCGCCGACTCCACCGCGGGAACCCCCTTCGCGATCATCATCCTGCACTCGTTCATGAGGACCATCCCCCGGGAGGTCATCGAAGCCGCCCGCGTGGACGGGGCGGGCAGATTCCGTGTCTTCCGCTCGGTGGTGCTTCCGCTGAGCGGCAACGCGCTGATCACCGCCGCCGTCTTCACCTTCCTCTTCACCTGGAGCGACTTCCTCTTCGCCCTCACCCTGACCACCACGCCGACCGTTCAGCCGATCACCCTGGGCATCTACCAGTACCTCGGCGCCCATACGGAGCAGTGGAACGCCGTCATGGCCACCACGGTCCTGGCGTCCGTCCCCGCCGTCGTACTGCTCGTCGTCTCACAGCGCTACGTCACCGCCGGGGCCACCGGTGGAGCCGTCGGAGCGGGCTGAGGACCGTCACGCGTCCGCGCGCCGTTCGCAGGACAGGCCGTGGGTCTGCCAGTCGCGAGGCGCCACGCCGTAGGCGGCACGGAAGACACGGCTGAAATGGCTCGGGCTCACGAACCCCCAGCGCCGGGCGATGGTGGCCACCCCGAGTCCCCGGGCCGGCGACCGCAGGAGGTCCCGGCGGCACCGCTCAAGCCGCTCCGCCCGAATCCACTCGCCGACGGTGGTCCCCTCCAGTTGGAACAGCTTGTGCAGATAGCGCACCGAGATGAAGTGGGCGGCGGCGATCGTGGTGGGCGACAGGTCCGGGTCGGAGAGGTTCTGCACGATGTGGCTCTTCACGCGTGCCACCATGGCCGCGGCGGACTCGGGGGCCCGAGGACTGTAGCGGCCGCACTGCTCGTCGATGAAGAGCGCCAGCAGGTCGAGCCCGGTGGCGACGAACTGACGGCCGATGACATCGTCGAACCCCGCCCCTTCGCGCGCCATCTGCGCGAAGTAGGTGGCCACGAGCGCGGCGCTCCCGTCATGGCCCGAGAACGCTCTCGCGGTCACCGCGCGCAGGTCCTCGTCCCGCACGCGGAGCTCCTTCCGGGGAAAATGGAAGGAGGTGAAGTGGAACGTGCCCTCGACCTTCTTCCTGAACGGCCGCGACGAATCAGAGACCGAGAAGCCTCCCGGCTCGATCAGGCACTCCCTGCCGTCCTGCTCCTTGACGGCGCTCCCGCGGCGCTGAAGCGTGAGGATCAGGTACTCCTTGCCGTCCCTCGCTATCAGGCGCTTGCTGCGCGACACCTCCTGGGACCCGGCCTCGACGTCCGATATCCGGGTGACGCCCACGCGGTGGGTGACGATTCTCCCCGGTGACGGGTCCTCCTCCAGGATCTTGACATCGAGCGGTATGAAGGTCTGCGACACCGCTTCGCGCCAGCGCTCACTGCGGTCGGTCGCGGACAGCTCCGCGGTGGAAAGGACGACGGACATCTGGCCCCTTGGAAACGTTGTCTACGGGCGGTGCGGATTCGGTCACCGGACCGCCGGACCACCGGAGAACCGGCGCCCCTCCCGCACACCGTGCCAGCCGGCCCCGAGCCGGCACATCGCGTGAATCCGCTAGATCGGTGACGACGGCGGCCCTCCGGGCGGGCTGCGCGGTCCCACCGCGGCGGCCTCCCGCTTGACCTGCCGCGTCATGCCCGCCCGTGCCCGCGCGCATGCCGGTCCGGGCCCGCGGCACAGCCCGGAGGGGGTGGGTGGCTGCCCGCCCCGTAGGTACGACAGCATCCCCGTATCCGCCATGCAGCCGCCTTTCAGCAGCGATACTGGATGCATGGACCCGACGACCACCGCCCCCCGCGCCGAGGTGCTGCGGAACCGCTACCGCTCCCGACTGCCCGAGCGCTTGCAGGAGCTGGCCGGCCCCATCGAGGGCAACGTGGATCTGCCGCTCCACATCGTCTGGTCCGGGCGGACGAGCTACAGCCTGGACCGTCCGAAGTCCCGCATGACGCTCTACCGGACCGTCCTCACCGAAGGACAGAGCGAGGACCTGGTGACCCTCCTGCACCACCGGCTGCTCGCCGAGCAGTGGCCCGTGCTGCGGCGCTTGATCAGTCCCTACATCCGCGAGGTCTGGGAGGACGCCTTCCCCGAGCTGCTCCGCACCGCTGCGGCCGACACGACCGCCGCGTGAAGCTCACTCCGCTCCACGAGCGTCTCCTCGCCGACATCCTCGACCTCGGCTCCCCCTACCCTCTGGTCCTCACCGGCGGATACGCCGTGCAGGCTCACGGCCTGGTCGAACGCTTCAGCCGTGACCTGGACGTCGCCACCGAGAACCCCGCTCCGATGCAGGAGATCGTCGCCTCACTCACAGCAGGGCTCGGCGCGCGCGGATGGCGGACCACGCACGTCCAGACCGACCCGCTCAGCGGCCGGTTCCTCGTCACCGATCCGGGCACCGGCGAGGAGTGCGAGGTCGACGTCCTCAAGGAGGCGTTCTGGGCTCCGCCCGCCCAGACCCCCTACGGCCCCGTTCTCTCCCTCGACGACGTGATCGGCACCAAGGTCCGTGCCCTCGCCGACCGCGGCACCGCCCGCGACCTCATCGACGTCCAGGCCGCCTCCCGCCACCGCTCCACCGCCGACCTCGAATCCCTGGGCCGCCGCCGGATCTGGGTGCGCGGATCCTCGACGAGAACGCCCGAGCCGGCCGTTTGGACAGGAAGTCGTCTCGCCTGACCGGAGCGATGTTCCTCACGAACATCGAACGGGGCTGTCGGTGTAAGGTCGGGGCCGCCCTTGACCTGCAGACAGCAGGCAGGGAGCCGTCATACGGGAGTCCAAAGTGCTGCGTACTCTGTTCAAGTCCAAGATCCACCGCGCCACCGTCACCCAGGCCGACCTGCACTACGTGGGATCGGTGACCATCGACGCGGATCTTCTCGACGCCGCCGATCTGCTGCCCGGTGAGCTGGTGCATATCGTCGACGTCACCAATGGCGCGCGCCTGGAGACCTACACCATCGAGGGCGAGCGCGGCAGCGGTGTCATCGGGATCAACGGTGCCGCCGCGCACCTCGTGCACCCCGGTGACCGGGTCATCATCATCAGCTACGCCCAGGTCGAGGACGCCGAGGCGCGGGCGTTCGTGCCGCGGGTCGTGCACGTCGACGAGGCCAACCGCGTGGTGGCCCTCGGCGACGACCCCGCCGAGCCCGTGCCCGGTGACGAAGGCATGGCGCGGAGTCCGCTGAGCGTCTGAGGCGAGGCGGCGCCACGGGGGGCCGGCCTCCCGGCTCAGCCGGGGAGACGGCGCGCTTCCGTGGCGCACTCGGCCCATACCGTCTTGCCGCTGGGCGGGTACGGCTCCGTGCCCCAGCGGTCCGCGAGGGCGTTGACGAGGATGAGGCCGCGCCCCGACTCGCTGTCCGGCGGCGTCCCGAAGTCCACCGACAGGGCGGGCGACCGCTCACCACGGGCGTCGGTGACCGCGACACGGAGGGTGCCGGCCACTGGGTCGAGCACGAGCCCGAGCCGGAAGTCGCGGCCCTGAAGGCTGCCGTGGAGCGCCGCGTTGGCGGCCAGCTCGGCCACGATCTGCTCGGCCCGGTCGGCCACGCCGGGCGGTACCGGCCAGGTACGGAACTGCTCGGCGGCGAGGAGCCGGGCGAGGCGGGCCCCGCGCCGGGTCGAGGAGAACCGCTGCGTGAAGGTGTGCGACGCGGCGGCGGTGAGTCGGGGGGTGGTTGCGCTCATGGGGCCACTGTCGGGGGCGCGCGGGGGCGTGTTCCAGGGGCGAGGCCCGTACGCTGCGTCAGCGTACGGGCACCCTGTGTGGACGGTACGCGGCGGTCTCCGTCACTCTGGGTGCGCCGATCGACCGCGGCCATGCCGCAGCGCACGTACGCATCTGGAGGTGGCCGCGTATGCCGGACAGCAGTGACGTGACGGCTTGCGACTGGGAGCGCGAGCCGGACCCGTCCGACAGTCTGCGGACCTTCGGGGCGGTCGTCCAGGCCCTGCGCGAGCACGCGGGCCTCAGCCGGGCGGACTTCGGGGCGCGGGTGCGGTTCTCCAAGCACACCGTGGAGTCGGTGGAGCTGGGGCGGCGGATGCCGGACGAGTCGTTCGTGGAGCGGGCGGAGGAGGCGCTCGGCGACACGGGCGCGCTGCGGAAGGCCGCCAGGCATCTCTCGCGGGGCGAGGCGGGGTTGGCCGCCTGGTTCCGTCGGTGGGCCAGGTTGGAGAAGGTGGCGGTAAGTCTGTGTACCTATGAGTGCCGACTGGTGCCGGGGCTGTTGCAGTCGGAGAGCTATGTACGGGCGCTGTGCGAGAACGACATTCCGCCTCTGGCGGACGGCGCTCTGGAGGACACTGTGCGTGCCCGGATGGAACGACAGCAGCTGCTCGTCGAGAGGCCCAACACCACCTTCGACTTCGTCATCGAGGAAGCTGTGCTGATGCGCCGCCTGGGGGGAGACCAGGTCACTCGCGAACTGCTCGACCACATCCTTGAACTCAGCGCTCCGCGGAACGTCACATTGCAGATCATGCCTGCCGTCTGCGAGCAACACGCCTGCCTGGCAGGGCCTGTCCGGCTGCTGGAAACCTCGGACGGGCACTGGCGTGCGTACGCCGAAGGGCAGGAGAGCGGACGTCTGATCGCTGACCGGAAGGAAGTGAGCCGCATCTGCATGCGCTATGCGAGACTGCGTTCGCAGGCACTGTCCCCGAAGGATTCAACGGGCCTGCTGGTGCGGATGCGAGGAGCGCTTTGAGTATGTCCGAACCCAACTGGTACAAGTCCAGCTACAGCAGCGCACAGGGAGATGACTGCGTGGAGGTCGCCTGCATCGAACAGGACGTCTGCGTACGTGACTCCAAGGACGCCACGCGACCGCACCTCGCGGTCGGCCGCGAGGAATGGTCGAGGTTCGTGGCGTTCGCCGCGAGGTCCTGAGGAGCCCGTGGCCGCGCCGGAGGCGTAGTCGGAGAAGCGGGGCGCGGTGAACGGTGCGAGGCTTGGGGGCGAAGGCGTCGGGTACGCGGGGGAGGAGCCGACGAACCACTGGCTGGAGGATCGCAATGACGCAACCGTTCCCGGAGCCCGCACCGCCCACCCCCGGGCCGCCCAAGCCGCTGCCCGAGCCCGAGCGCCCCTTCCCGGACCCCGTGCCGACGCCGGAGCCCCGGCCCGCCCCCGGGCCCTCACCCTCCCCGGTGCCCGAGCCGCCGAGCCCGGAGCCCCAGCCGCAGCCGGGGCCGCTCTCCTGACGGCCGGAGGGGCGGGGCCGCGGCCCCGCCCCCTCACCCCGGTCGAAACGCCCTCGTCAAGCGCGGGCGAACCGCATAGCGTGACCCTCCGAGACCCGTCGTATTCCGTGTACGGAGGAGGAGCCGCCCGTGCCCCATTTCGATCTGCCCCTCGATGAGCTGCGCAGCCACCGGTCCCGTTCGGTCGAGCCCGACGACTTCGACGCGTTCTGGGAGAAGACGCTGCACGAAGCGCGGCAGCACGAGCTGGACGCGCGGTTCGACGCGGTGCCGCTGCCGCTGACCGGTGTGCGCGTCTTCGACGTCACGTACGCGGGCTTCGGCGGGCACCCCGTCAAGGGGTGGCTGATCGTCCCCGCGGACGCCGAGCGGGGTGCGCCGCTGCCGGCCGTCGTCGAGTACATCGGCTACGGCGGCGGACGCGGGCTGCCGCACATGCATCTGCTCTGGGCCGCCGCGGGCTACGCGCACTTCGTGATGGACACCCGGGGGCAGGGCAGCGCAGGGTGGGCCCAGGGCGACACCCCGGACCCCGTGGGCAGCGCGCCCGCGCACCCCGGGTTCATGACGCGCGGCATCGAGGACCCGCACGAGTACTACTACCGGCGCCTGTACGTGGACGCCGTCCGCGCCGTCGAGGCCGTACGGTCCCATCCGCTCGTGGACGCGTCCCGCGTCGCCGCGCTCGGTGTCAGCCAGGGCGGCGGGCTCGCGCTCGCGGTCGGCGGGCTCGTGCCCGATCTGGCCGCCGTCGCGGCCGACGTGCCGTTCCTGTGCGACTTCCCGCGCGCCACCACGCTCACCGACCGGCTGCCCTACCACGAGATCGCGCTGTACCTGAAGGCGCGCAGGGGCGGGGAGGAGCGCGTCTTCCAGACGCTGTCCTACTTCGACTGCGTGCACTTCGCCGCCCGCGGCCGGGCGCCCGCCCTGTTCTCCGCCGCCCTGGAGGACCAGACGTGCCCGCCCTCGACGGTGTTCGCGGCGCACAACGTGTACGCCGGGAGCGAGCGTTCGATGGAGGTGTACTCCTTCAACGATCACGAGGGCGGCGGACCCTACCAGCAGGCCGTGCAACTGCGTTGGCTCCAGGGGTACTTGACGGGCTGAGCGGCCGACGCCTCAGGTGAGGCGGAGGCGTCCGGTGACGACGGCGCGGGCGACGTCGGGCAGGGCCCGGTCGTGGAGCCAGGCATGGGCGCGCAGGCGCAGCAGGGCATCGTCGATGCTGATGCCGAGTTGGACGGAGAGGACGCCGGCGGCCTGGTGGACCTCGGCGCGGTGCAGGTCGGGGCCGCCCGTTCCGGTGGCCAGGGCGTGGGGCGGGGTGTGCAGCAGCAGGTCCAGGGCGGTGCGGGCGAAGCGGGCGATGTCCTGGCGCTGGCGGGCGGGCAGGGGGCCGGGGGTGGTGCGGTAGCCGGTCAGGACGCCGGCGGTGACGACGCCCAGGAGCAGGGGGTGGGCGATGACGGCGCGGACCGGGGTGTCGCAGGCGGCGGGGGTGAACAGGGGCCAGCGGGCGGGGGGCGCGGTGGACAGGTCGTTCTCGGTGACGGTCTGGCCGGTGCGGGCGGCGTCCAGGGTGGGCCCCTCGCCGAGGGTGGTCTGCAGGTCCTCCAGGACGGCGCCGAGCGGGTTGGCGGGATCGGACCACAGCAGTTCGGGCTGCCCGCGGCTGGGCAGCAGGCTCAGTGTGACGGCGTCCAGGCGCAGCAGGAGGGCGGCTTCGGCGGCCTGGGCGGCGGACAGGTCGGCGCCGGTGCGGGCGGCCTGGCGCAGGCGCTCCAGAAGGCCGGGCAGATCATCGCGGGCCATCACTCATCTCCTCCCCCCGACCCG
The DNA here is from genome assembly GCF_040654435.1 of Streptomyces sp. NPDC050703. Classification (NCBI taxonomy): domain Bacteria; kingdom Bacillati; phylum Actinomycetota; class Actinomycetes; order Kitasatosporales; family Streptomycetaceae; genus Streptomyces; species Streptomyces sp. NPDC050703. The sequence continues at coordinate 79,169 of NZ_JBFAHX010000031.1, read as the reverse complement.
GGTGGGAGGCTGCTGCGGGTGCCCGGCGGTGACGGGCACCGGGTCACCGGATGGAGTCGAGTAGCTCGGTGGGTATGTCGCCCCGGGCGATCCGGGCCGAAAGCTCGGTGAGTTTCTGCTGCCGGGAGCGGGCGTGGGCGCGCAGCCGCTGGAATGCCTCGTCCATGCTCAGATGAAGACGGGCGGAGAGCACGCCTTTCGCCTGTTCGATGACCAGACGGCTGTCCAGCGCCCGCTGCAGCTGGTCGAGGATCGTGTCCTTGTCGGCCAGTTGCTGCTGGTGGGCCAGGGCCACGGCGGCGGCGTCGGCCAGTGTCCTGGCCAGTCGCAGGTCCTGGTCGCTGACGCCGACCGGGTGGCTCATCATCAGGTTCATGCCGCCCAGCGCCATCTGGGGCAGCCTAAGGCTCACCGCGGCCACGGCCGTGATCCCCGCCCGGCGGGCGTAGGGCGCGAAGCGCGGCCAGCGGAGACTGCCCGGCGGGCCGGTCAGCGAGGTCACCGGCAGCGGCCGCCGGGCGCGGGCGCTGTCGAGACAGGGGCCCTCGCCCAGAGCGGACTGCTCCTGTTCCAGGGCCAGGCACAGTTCGTCGGAAGCGGTGACGTGGACAGGCTCATGGGTGTCCCGGTCGAGAATGGTGACGCCGGCGCAGCGCACCGGGAGCAGTGCGGCCACCTGGCTGGTCAGGTCGTGCAGCAGTTCCAGCGGGTCGAAGTCCGCCTGGCGGTGAGCCAGGTCGAGGACGGCGTCGGCGATATGTGCTTCGCGGTCGGTGGTGGGCATACGGTGCCTGCCGGTCGGCTGGCTTCCGCCTGCCGGGCGCCGACAGGGTCCAGGCCTGCGTGACGGGGGCGAAAACAGGGGGAGTGGCCTCATCGGAAGGCCCCGGTGCGTCCGCCGGCAGGCAGAACTCCGACTCGCCTCGCTTCCTGGACGCGCCTGCCCAGGGCCGTCACATCGCCGGTTCCATCCGGCCTGCGGCGGCCTTACGGTACGGCCGTCAGTTTACCCGCGCGGCGCAGGGCGGAGCAGGGAAACAGCCCCGTATTTTCGGCCTTGCTCGGCCTTCCGCCCCCTCGTCCGGCCGTGCGGCACCGTCCGCCGACCGCGCGCGCCCCCCCCCGAGGCGTGACGGGCCGTCACAGAGGGTTCCCCGGGCTCTGCGGGGGACGGGCGAGGAGGGCGCGGGCGACGTCCACGACGGGCAGCCGCCGCGCCCGTGCCCTCGCGCGCAGCCACTGGAGGGCCTCACCCGTGCCGATGCCCCGGGCCGCGGCGACGACACCGATGGCGAGGTTGAGGTCGTCCTGGTCGGCGGTGGCCCTGACCTGTTCGATGATCTCGCTGTCCATGTCGGCCAGCAGCACCGACGTGGTGATCTCGGCGAACGTCTCCGCGTCGGCGGGCGGCCCGGTGCCGGCAGCGGCCCGGCGCCGGCGGTACAAGGTGAGGGTGCCGAGCGTGGTGGTGGCGGTGCGCAGGGGGTAGGCGAAGACGGCGCCGACGCCGAGGCCGAGTGCGGCCTCGGTGAACAGCGGCCAGGCGGTGTCCGACCGGTCGAGGTCGGGCTCCTCCACGCGCTGTCCGGTGTCGAACGCGGCCACCGACGGGCCCTCGCCGGTGATGTACTGCAGTTCCTCCGCACGCCGGGCCCAGGGGGCACTGCCCGCCAATTGCAGGGGCATCCGCCCGGCACCGCGCAGGGAGATCGCGGCGGCCCCGGTGCCGGGCAGGGCCTCCACCGCGGCGGCGCACACCGCGGCGGCACAGTCACCGGAGGGAGTCCGCCGGGCGGCGTGCACCAAGGCGTGCCACAACGCGTCGCGCCGGGCCAGGCCCGCCGGTCCGGCCCCGGCCGGTCCCGGGCCCCCCGGGGTCGCCTGCCCGGCGACCACCTTCCGGGCGGCACGCTCGTACCGGGTGACGGCCAGCATCGCGCGGCGCACCAGCCCGGGCGGCTGCCCCGCCCCGGCCACGCCGCCGCGGGCCTCGCGCAGCGCCTCGTGCACCGCTGTCACGTCCTCGACGTGGTGCAGGGCGCCCACCACGCGACCGTCGGCGTCGGCCAGGGGGGAGTTGACCGGGCTCCAGATCTTGCGGCGGAAGACGCCGAAGGTGCGCGGCAGGGGGATGTTGTAGGGCTGGATGCCCATGTCGTCACCGGCGCCCCGGCTCAGCACCCGATCCAGGGAAGCGGACAGATCGCGTACACCGGTGGCGGTCGCGTCTCCGGGATCGTCCGGGAACGCGTCGAACATGAACGCGCCCATCAGTTCGTCCCGCGACCGCTCGGTGGCGCGCAGATAGGCCGCGTTGACGCCCCGGATGCGCAACTCCCTGTCGAGCAACACATACGGAGCCGTGGTCACCGCGAACAACCGGCTCCCCGCCGTCGCCCTCAGCACCTCATGCACCGGCGCTCACCCCCAGCCGACCCGGGACTTCCACAGGCGCCTGCCCACAGGGTAACTCCCCTTCGGTGAAGGGCTGAAGCGGCAGTCCGGACGCCCCGTACCCGGCCGTACGCGCTGTTGTCTCCGTCCGCCCCACCCGCCGCCGGCCCAGCCGGCCATCACCCTTGTCACGGGTCCGCCCGACCGGCTAGCTTGCGGGCTTGTCGTGTGTCTGTCGTGCGCAATCCGTGATGACGTGTGTCTAGGGAGCCCCCCATGGCCGTACGAGGTCGGCACCGCAGGTACCAGCCCAACCGCATCAACCGTGCCTCGCTCACGGTCACCGCGGGCGGCGCCGGCATGGCGCTGCCCCTGACCGTCGCGGGCACCGGACACGCCGCCGACCTCGACACCTGGAACAAGGTGGCGGCCTGCGAGTCCACCAGCAACTGGAGCATCAACAGCGGCAACGGCTACTACGGCGGACTGCAGTTCAAGCAGTCCACCTGGGAGGCGTACGGCGGCACGGCCTACGCCCCGCGCGCCGACCGCGCCACCAAGGCGCAGCAGATCGCGGTGGCCGAGAAGGTCCTGGACGCGCAGGGCCCCGGCGCCTGGCCCGTGTGCTCCGCGAAGGCCGGTCTCACCAAGGGCGGCCCCTCGCCCGACGCCGATCCCGTCCGCGCCCCGGCCAAGCCCGCGGCGAAGTCCGCGCCGGCCAAGCGCGACGTCAAGGACGTCAAGCCGGAGGTGACCCCGCAGTCCGCCGCGGGCACCGCCGAGATGTACACCGTGGTGCGCGGCGACACCCTCTCCGGGATCGCCGACGAGCGCGCGGTGCGGGGCGGCTGGCGGCAGCTCTACGACACCAACCGGCGCGTCATCGGCGGTGACCCGGATCTGATCACCCCGGGGCAGCGGCTCTCCGTACGCGGTGACGGGACACGCGTCCCCCGGCAGTCCGACAAGGCGGGGCAGCGGGCCGGGGAGCGTGCGAAGGAGCGGGCAGGCGACCGGGACAAGGAGCGCGCCGAGGAGCGGGCCCGCCAGCGGGCCGCAGAGCGGAAGGCAGCGGAGAAGAAGGCAGCCGAGAAGAAGGCAGCCGAGCGGAAGGCGGCGGAGAAGGAAGCCGCCGAGAAGAAGCGTGAGCGGGCGCGGTCCGCCGGGTCCTCCGCCTCCCGTACCCAGCAGTCCGCCGCCTCCGCCCCCGTGGCGGCCTCGCCGAGCACGCCCTACCGCGCGGCGGGCGGCTCATGGTCGAAGGGCTACCACACCGGCGTGGACTTCGCCGTCCCCACCGGCACCTCCGTGAAGTCCGTCGCCGCGGGCACGGTGGTCTCCGCGGGCTGGGGCGGGAGCTACGGCTACCAGGTCGTCATACGGCACGCCGACGGCAAGTACAGCCAGTACGGACACCTCTCCGCGCTCTCCGTGAAGGCCGGGCAGAAGGTCGGCGCGGGACAGCGCATCGCCCGCTCCGGCTCCACCGGCAACAGCACGGGGCCGCACCTGCACTTCGAGATACGCACGGGGCCCGGCTTCGGCTCCGACATCGACCCGCTCGCCTATCTGCGGGCCCGCGGCGTCCGCGTCTGAGACACCGGTGCCCGCGCCCGCGGACCGGCCCCCGGCCCAGAGGAGCCCTCAGGAAACGATCGGCTCCCGCGGGCGCAGCGGGTACCGCTGCCGCGCCCCGCGGTGCGCCTGCGTGGCCACCGTGAGCTGGGCCGGCAGCGCGGGCAGGGGCGGCCCCGGCAGGGCCGCGTCCACCGGGGGCACGGGCTCCGGCGGACGCGGACGCCCGGCCGCCGTCTCCGCGACCGCCACGAGCCGCCCGGCCTCCGGCAGCTCCAGGGCGCCGGGCACCGTCAGGGCGCCGGGCGCCGTCGGCGTCTCGGGCGCCTCCGCCCCCTCCGTCCCCGCAGCCGACTCCCGCGCGATCCGCTCCGTCGTCAGGAGGATCAGCCCGCCGGCGGCCACGACAGCGCAGCCGAGGGCGAGAGCCGTGCCCATGGTGCCGTAGCGGAAGGTTTCTTCGAACAGGGTCAGGCCGACCGCCGCCGCGACCACCGGGTTCACGACCGTCACCGTCGACAGGGGCGCCGCGAGACCCGCGCCCCGGTAGGAGGCCTGCGAGATCAGCACTCCGGCCGCCGCGAGCACCGCGATGACGCCGAGGCTCGGGAGCTGCTGGAGGAGCGCCACGCCCCGGTCCATGTCCACCGCGACCGTCTTGGTGAACACCGAGGCGATGCCGAACGCCGCGCCCGCCGCGCAGGCGAGCAGCACGCTGCGCACCACGGGGTGCCGGTGGGCCGCGTGCGCGGCGACCATCAGGGCGAGGACGCCGCCGCCCGTCGCGAGGGCGAGCATCACGCGCTCGGCGCCGTCCAGGGACGTCGATCCCGAAGCGGAGGTGAGCGAGAGCAGCCCGGCGAGCCCCACCGTCGCCATGATCGCGCCGCGCCAGGCGGTGGCACCGGCCCGGCGGCGCACGAACACGGCCGCCATCGGCAGGGCGAACACGATGGTGAGGGCGCCGAGCGGCTGGACGAGGCTGAGCGGACCGTACGCGAGCGCGACGACGTGCAGGAGCGCGCCCAGGCCGTTCAGCGCGATCGCCGCCCACCAGGAGGCGCGGCGCAGCGGCGCGTACCGCCGGTCGGGCGTGGAGGCGGCCACCCGCTCCTGGAGGATCGCCCCGCCGGCGTAGGCCACGGCGGAGACGAGGGAGAGCACCACGGACAGTGCGAGGGCACTCATGAGGTGCTCCGGTGCATGCGGAGTGCCCGGTGGTCCCGGCGAGGCGAGCGGTCGGCTTCCATGGTGACCATGCTGCCGCTGAAATCGCTCCGCGTCGTCGTACCTGAGCAGGCAATCGGTCCTACTGCCGATGGAGTACTGCCCTGTCGATGTCCTCCCCCGGAGGGGCCCTTCCCCACGGACCGGGGTGGACCCCCCGGGCGCCCGGCCCACGCGGGCCTTGCTGTACTGCTGTCGTGACTCCCCTCATCGACCTGGCAGAACTCGGCTCCGTCGGCGGCTTCTTCGCGCTGCGCGCGGGCGCGGGTCCCGGCTCCGTACCGTTCGCGGACGTGTACGTCCCGCCCGCGCCGCCGTCCGCGCCACCCCCGGCGACCGCCGACCCGCTCGGTCTCCGCGTCGGCAAGGTGGAGCGCGGGATCGGCGCCCCCGAGGCGCGCGTGGCGGCGTCCGTGGCGCAGCTCGGGCTCGCCGCCCGGCTCTGGTCGGTGGCGCTCGGCTCGGCGGCGCTGTACGGCGCGGTGCCCGACCTCGGCCCCGCCCTGCTGCGCTGGAACCCCGACGGCACCTCGCCCGACGACCTGTGGCTGACCGACGTACGCCCGCTGCCCGGCGACGCGGAGACCGTGCGGCGCGTGGTGTGCGACGGGCACCTGGTGCCGCTGGCCGCCGCGCTGCGTGCCCGGCACCGGATCTCCGCGGGGCTGCTGTGGGGCAACGCGGGCTCGGCGCTCGCGGGCGCGGCGCGCGAGCTGCACGCCTGGTCGGTGCGGGCGGGGCGCGAGGACGTGGGGGAGCGGGGCCTCGCCCTGGCCGCCGCGCTCTTCGGCCACCCGGATCTGCGCGGCACCGGCGCCCTGGACGGCACCGCGTTCCGGCGGCGGAGCTGCTGTCTGTACTACCGGTGCCCGGGCGGCGGTGTCTGCGGTGACTGCTGCTTCGAACGCCCGCCGTCGCGGTCTTCCCACCGGGCGTCGTCTGGGTGACCATGAGGGGGCGCGCGGCCGGCCCAGGCGGACGACGGAGGGTTTCACGTGAAGGTGGGACTGCTCACCCGGGAGTACCCGCCCGATGTGTACGGCGGCGCGGGCGTCCATGTGGAGTTCCTGGCACGGGAGTTGTGTGCGCTCGTCGACCTGGACGTGCACAGCTGGGGCGAGGGCGGTGACGCCGGTCCGGTGCGCCACCGGCCCTGGCCCGCGCTCGACGGCGCCAACGACGCCCTGCGCACCCTCTCCGTCGACCTGTCGATGGCCGCCGCGCTCGCCGGACGCGACCTGATCCACTCCCACACCTGGTACGCCGCTCTCGCGGGCCACGTCGGCAAGCTCCTGCACGGCGTGCCGCACGTGATGACCTCGCACTCCCTGGAGCCCCTGCGCCCCTGGAAGGCCGAGCAACTCGGCGGCGGGTACGCGGTGTCGAGCTGGGCCGAACGCACCGCCGCCGAGGCGGCCGACGCGGTGATCGCGGTGTCGGGCGCCATGCGCGACGACATCCTGGCCTGCTATCCGGCCGTCGACCCGGCGAGGGTCCACGTCGTGCACAACGGCATCGACACCACGCTGTACCGCCCCGACCCCGGCACCGACGTCCTCCAGCGGCTCGGCGTCGACCCCGGCCGCCCCTACGCCCTCTTCGTCGGACGCATCACCCGGCAGAAGGGAGTGCCCCATCTGCTGCGCGCGGCACGGGAGTTGGACACCGACGTGCAGCTCGTGCTGTGCGCGGGCGCCCCCGACACCCCGGAGATCGACGCGGAGTTCCGGGTGCTCTTCGACGAGCTGAGCCGAGGCCGCGCGGGGGTGCGGTGGATTCCCGAGATGCTGCCGCGCCCGGACGTGGTGCAACTCCTCACGCACGCCGCGGTGTTCGTCTGCCCCTCGGTGTACGAACCCCTCGGCATCGTCAACCTGGAGGCGATGGCCTGCGGCACCGCCGTGGTGGCCTCGCGGGTCGGCGGCATCCCCGAGGTCGTCGCCGACGGCACGACGGGCCTGCTCGTGCCGTACGAGGAGAAGGACCCGCAGGGCTTCGAGCGCGGGCTCGGGCGGCTGGTGAACGCCCTCGCCACCGACCCGGGGCGGGCCCGCGCGATGGGCGAGGCCGGACGGGAGCGTGCCGTGCGGGAGTTCGGCTGGGACGCGGTCGCCCGGCGCACGGTCGAGGTGTACGAGGAGATCCTGCACGACGACAGATAGCCGAAAAGTAGGAGGCCGGGATGCGCGGTGGACCTTCGGTGCTCGGAATCGTGCTCGCCGGCGGCGAGGGCAAGCGGCTGATGCCGCTCACCGCCGACCGGGCCAAACCAGCGGTCGTGTTCGGCGGGACGTACCGCCTCGTGGACTTCGTGCTCTCCAACCTCGTCAACGGCGACATCCTGCGCGTCTGCGTCCTGACGCAGTACAAGTCGCACTCCCTCGACCGGCACGTGACGACGACCTGGCGCATGTCGAGCCTGCTCGGCAACTACGTCACCCCCGTGCCCGCGCAGCAGCGCCTCGGCCCGCGCTGGTACTCGGGGAGCGCCGACGCCATCCTGCAGTCGCTCAACCTCGTCCACGACGAACAGCCCGACTACATCGTGGTGTTCGGCGCCGACCACGTCTACCGCATGGACCCCCGGCAGATGCTCCAGCAGCACATCGACAACGGCGCCGCCGTGACCGTCGCCGGCATCAGGGTGCCGCGCGCGGAGGCGGCGTCGTTCGGCGTCATCACGCCCGCCCGCGACGGCACGCGCGTGGAGAGCTTCCTGGAGAAGCCCTCCGACCCGCCGGGACTGCCCGGCGCCCCGGACAAGGTGTTCGCGTCGATGGGCAACTACATCTTCACCACGAAGGTGCTGGTCGACACGCTCCAGCAGGACGCGGAGAACGAGGATTCGGCCCACGACATGGGCGGTTCCATCCTGCCGATGCTCACCGAGAGGGGCATGGCCCAGGTCTACGACTTCGACGACAACCACGTCCCCGGCGAGACCCCGCGCGACCACGGCTACTGGCGTGACGTCGGCACCCTGGACTCGTACTACGAGGCCCACATGGACCTGATCTCCGACCAGCCCGTCTTCAGCCTGGACAACCGGCGCTGGCCGATCTACACCCGCCCCGGCGGCCTGCCGCCCGCCAAGTTCTGCGCGGGCGGCATCGCGGGGGAGTCGATCGTCAGCCCCGGCTGTGTGATCCGGGGCCAGGTCACGCAGTCGGTGCTCTCGCCCGGCGTGACCGTCGAGGAGGGCGCCGTCGTGCAGAACTCCGTGCTGCACGACAACGTCCGGGTGGGCCGGGGCGCGGTGGTGCGCGGCGCCGTCCTGGACAAGAACGTCGACGTCCCGCCCGGGGCGACGATCGGCGTCAACCCCGAGCGGGACGAGGAGCTCTACACGGTCTCCCCGGGCGGAGTGATCGCCCTGGGGAAGGGGCAGACCGTGCCGATGTGAGGGGCCGCGGGCACCGCTCGGCCCACGGGCCCCGCACGCGCGGCCTCACAGCACCCTGCGCGGCCCCGCCACGTCTGCGCGATCACCACCACCGCCAGGAAGGCGCCGCTGACCACCTGCTGGTAGGCGGAGTCCAGCGAGCCGATCTGGTTGATGACGTTCTGGATGACCTTCAGGAGCAGCACACCCACCAGTGACCCGCTGCCGAAGCCGGAGCCGCCGGTCAGCAGGGTGCCGCCGATGACGAGGTGGCTGTGAACCCTCCCCGCACCCGGCGCTCCTCCCCGCCGGCCCGTCGCCGGCCGGCGCGGGCTCACCGCCTGCCCAGCGTGCTCTCCCGCTCCACCAGCCGGAACCGCGCGGTCTGCACCCGTCCGCCGGGCTCCGCGCCGCCCGCCAGGCTGCGCAGGAGTGATTCCACCGCGAGCCGCGCGATGGCCTGCTTGTCCGGCGAGACGGTGGTGAGGGTGACCGCCCCGAACTGCCCCTCGGCGATGTCGTCGAAACCGACCACCGCCACGTCCCACGGGACCCGCAGGCCGCGTTCGTGCAGGACCCGCATGGCGCCGATCGCCACCAGGTCGTTGTAGGCGAACACGGCGTCGGGCCGCACCCCGGCGTCCAGCATTCTGGCCATGGCCTTGGCGCCGTCCCAGCGGTCCCAGCCGCCGACCGCGCCCACCAGGGAGTCGGGGGCGGCCATCCCGGCCGCGGTCAGCTCCTCGCGCCAGCCCTTGAGGCGCAGGTGGGCGGGGCGGTTGGCGGAGTCGGTGCGGGCGCCGAGGTAGGCGATGCCGGTGCGGCCCCTGCTGATCAGATGCCGCACCGCCGTACGGGCCGCGGCGACGTTGTCGATCGCGATGTGGTCGTGCGGCAGGTCGTACTCGCGCTCGCCGAGCAGGACGAGCGGCACGTCGTCGTCGCGCCGGCGCAGGTCCTCCGCCTCCAGTTCGAGCGGGCTGAGGATCAGGCCGTCGATCACCCGCGCCCGGAAGCCCTGGCTGACCAGGATCTCCTGCTCACGTTCGCCGCGGGTGTGGTCCAGCAGCACGGTGATGTCGTGCTCGGCCGCTGCGTCGATGACGGCGCCCGCGAGTTCGGCGAAGTAGGGGTTGCCGAGTTCGGGCACGGCGAGGGCGATGATGCCCGTACGGCCCTTCCGCAGGTGACGGGCGGTCAGATTCGGCCGGTAGCCCAGCTCGTCGATGGAGCGCTGCACCCGTGCCCGCATCGCGGGGGTGACGTGCTGGTACTTGTTCACCACGTTCGAGACGGTCTTGATCGAGACGCCCGCGTGTTCCGCGACGTCCTTGAGGCTCACCCGCACCTGCATCTCCCCGCGTCCGTTCGCCCCCGCTCACCGGGGCGTTTGTCATGACCCTGGACAGCGTGCCCGAAGCCGTGCTGTCATGCCGACTGTCGTTGTTTCTAACGTTGTACAGATTCGTTGTACCGACTGCAGTGACGAGCCGCCACCCTTCCTCGACAAGGAGGATCAGTGCGCCCCCGACGCAACAGACATCGACTCTCACGACCCCCGCGCCCCAGAGGCGTCCGGCACCGTCTGGCCCTGCTGCTCACCGTCGCCCTCGCCTTCGCGGGGCTCAGCGCGGTGCCCGCGGCGAACGCGGCCGACGACCCCGGGGAAGTCCACGGTCTCAAGGGCGAGTACTACACCCAGTCCGCCCCCGGCGCCTTCGACTTCCACGAGCTCAAGGCCACCGGTTTCGACGCGAACATCGACTTCGACAACCTCGACCCGCGCCTCGCCTTCGCCACCGGCAGGGCGGACGACGCCACGGTGCGCTGGACCGGCAAGGTCGTCCCCGCCAAGAGCGGCGCCCACACGTTCTCGATCACCGGGGACAACGGCTTCCGGCTCTGGGTCGACGGCAAGCCGGTCATCGACCACTGGGTCGACGACTGGGACAAGGAGCAGACCGGCGCGCCGGTCGAACTGACCGCCGGCAAGGCGTACGACATCAAGGTGGAGTACTTCGAGCACTACGGAGGCTCCAATCTGCACCTGCGCTGGACCGAGCCGGGCGGCACCAAGAAGGCCGTCCCGCGCTCCGCGTTCCGCCTCCCCGACGGCTTCGACTACAACGGCGCCACCGACGCCACGGTCCTCGCCGACGGCCGCACCCTCAAGCTGGCCTTCGCCCAGCGCATCGCCGCCGTGCCGGCCGGCTTCGAGAAGCACGTCGAGGCGGTCATCGGCGGCGCCAAGTGGCCGCTGAGCGGCGCGAAGGCCGACCCGAAGGACCCCAGGGCCCTGCTGATCACCCTGAAGGAACCCGTCGTCGGCAACAAGGAAGGCAACGCCCGCGGCACCGCCGACCTGCGCTACGACGGCAAGGGCGGGCTCAAGGGCCGGGACGGCGAGGAGGTCGCCGCGTTCTGGAGCAGCGGCAAGAACCTCTCCACCCACGAGCTGCGCACCAAGTGGGCCGACGAGGTCACGCCGGGCAACGCCCACCGCGAGTACCCGCGCCCCCAGCTCAAGCGCGACGACTGGCGGAACCTGAACGGCGACTGGCAGTTCCAGTCGGCCGAGAAGGGCGAGCGGCCGCCGTTCGGCAAGCGCCTCAAGGAGAAGATCCTCGTCCCCTACCCGGTGGAGTCCCAGCTCTCCGGCCTCGAACGGCACGAGGACCGCATGTGGTATCGCCGCACCTTCACCGTCCCGAAGAACTGGCGGGCCGGCGAGGGCAAGCGGCTGAAGCTCAACTTCGGCGCCGTCGACTGGCAGTCCGAGGTGTACGTCAACGGCGAGAAGGTCACCGAACACCAGGGCGGCTACGACAAGTTCAGCGCCGACATCACCGACGCGCTCAAGCCCGGCCGCACCCAGGAGCTGATCGTCGGCGTCTACGACCCGACCGACGCCAAGGCCGGCGAGAACCCGCCGCTCGGCAAGCAGCGCCTCGACCCCAGCGGCATCTGGTACACCCCGTCCTCCGGCATCTGGCAGGCGGTGTGGATGGAGCCGGTCGCCGCCGACCACGCCGACTCCCTCAAGATCACGCCGGACGTCGAGGACCGGACCGTACGCGTGGAGGCCAAGGGCGTCCGCGACGGCGTGCCCGTCACGGCCACGGCGTACGAGGGCAGGCGCGAGGTCGCCGAGGTGCGCGGGCGCACCGGCGAACCGCTCACCCTGAGGATCGCGGAGCCGCGCCTGTGGTCGCCCGACGACCCCTTCCTTTACGACCTGGAGGTGAGGGTCGGCAAGGACCGGGTGAGCAGCTACTTCGGCATGCGCTCGATCTCCGTGGAGAAGGTGGACGGCACCCCGCGCACCATGCTCAACGGCAAGCCCGTCTTCCTGATGGCCACGCTCGACCAGGGCTTCTGGCCCGACGGACTGCACACCGCGCCGAGCGACGAGGCCCTCGCGTACGACCTGAGGATGCACAAGGAGATGGGCTTCAACTCCGTGCGCAAGCACATCAAGGTCGAGCCCGACCGCTGGTTCTACTGGGCCGACAAGCTGGGGCTGCTCGTCTGGCAGGACATGCCCTCCATGACGGCAGGCGTCACCCCGTCCGCCACCGCCCGCGCCACGTTCGAGCGCGAGATGAAGACGATGATCGACCAGCACTACAACCACCCGTCGGTCGTCATGTGGGTCACCCTCAACGAGGGCTGGGGCCAGTACGACGAGGGGCGGCTCGCCGAGCAGGCCAAGTCCTGGGACCCGACCCGGCTGGTCAACGGCCAGTCGGGCCTCAACCTCGGCCGGGACGGCGGCACCGGCGACATCATGGACGAGCACGGCTATCCGAGCCCCGCGCTGCCGCCGCACCCCGACGGCAGGCGCGCCCTGGTGGCGGGGGAGTACGGCGGTCTCGGGCTCGCGGTGCCGGGCCACGCGTGGTCGGTCCAGCAGTCCTACGTCGACGTGGACCCCGCGACGTACACGGACGACTACCTCAAGAAGCTGGGGGAGGTGCGCGCGCTCGCCTGCAAGGGCGGCAACGGCGCCGTCTACACCCAGATCTCCGACGTGGAGGGCGAGCTGAACGGCCTGCTCACCTACGACCGCGAGGTCGTCAAGCCCGACGTGCGGCGGGTGAAGGCGGCGCACGAAGCGCTGATCCGCGACGCGTCCGAGGAGAAGGTGCCGGGCTGCTCCGGCTCGTGAGCCACCGGCAGGACGGCCCTCCGGCCCACCCCTCCCCGGGCGGTCCGGAGGTGCCGCCCGCACGGATGTGACGCGTCAGACAGTTCACCCGTGCACCCCAGGCGTCACGTGAGACCCGCCCTCCTCATGAGCGGCGGGTCTTCACGTGTCGTTAACGCAGCGTAGCTTGATCGTACTTGACCGTAATCACTCCACAGAGGTTGACTGCTCGCTCACCACCCCCGCATGGTCCTCGACGCGAGAGCGATCCCTTGACTACATCGCCTGCACCGACCTCTGACCTGCTCGCCCCTCTCGATCTGGCCTTCTGGAACATCGAGACCGCCGAACACCCCATGCACCTCGGAGCGCTCGGCGTCTTCGGGGCCGAGGGCCCGGACGCCGCCGGACGCGCCGCCTCGCTGCTCGCCGAGCGCGCGGCGACCGTGCCCGGCCTTCGCATGCGCATACGTTCCGTCTGGCTGCCGCCCGGCGGCGCGCGGCGCGAGCGGGCGCCCGGCTTCGAGCCGCGGGAGCACGTGCGGACCGCCGCGCCCGTGGACGACTTCCACGCGGCGGCGGGAGAGCTGATGCGCCGCCCGCTCGACCGCGACCGGCCGCCGTGGGAGGCGCATGTGCTGCCGGGCGCGGACGGCGGGACGTTCGCCGTGCTGTTCAAGTTCCACCACGCGCTCGCCGACGGGCTGCGCGCGCTGACGCTCGCCGCCGCGCTCCTCGACCCCGTCGACCTGCCGCCCGCCCGGCCGCGCCCCGCCGCACCCGCGGCCCCGCGGTGGCCGCTGCCCGGCCCGCGCAGGCTCCCCGGGCTCGCCCGCGAGACCCTGTCGGGGCTCGGCCAGGCCCTCGGGATCGGCGCCTCCGTGGCGCGCGCCACCCTCGGCGTACGGTCGTGCCGCGCCCTCACCTCGGGCGCCACGGGCACCCGCGCCACCGCCGGGGTCGTCCTCGACCTCGACGACGTCCACCGGGTGCGCAAGGCCGTGGGCGGCACCGTCAACGACGTACTGATCGCCGTGGTCGCGGGCGCCCTGCGGCGCTGGCTCGACGAGCGCGGCGACGGCAGCGAGGGCGTCGAGCCGCGCGCCCTCATCCCGGTCTCCCGGCGCCGCCCGCGCACCGCCCAGCCGCCGGGCAACCGGCTCTCCGGCTATCTGGTCCGGCTGCCGGTCGGCGACGAGGACCCGCTGGCCAGGCTGCGGGACGTGCGGGCCGCCATGGACAGGAACAAGGAGGCGGGGCCCGAGCGGGGCGCGGGGGCCGTCGCGCTGCTCGCCGAGCACGTGCCGTCGATCGGCCACCGCGTCGGGGGGCCCGCCGTGGCCCAGGCCGCGCGGCTGCTCTTCGACATCCTCGTCACCAGCGTCCCGCTGCCCGGCGTCGGGCTGCGGCTCGGCGGCTGCCCGCTGGCCGAGGTCTACCCCCTGGCGCCGCTCGCCAGGGGCCAGTCGCTCGCCGTGGCGGTCTCCACCTACCGGGGGCGCGTGCACTACGGCCTGCTCGCCGACGCCACCGCCGTGCCCGACCTGGACCTCCTCGCGCGCGGTCTGCGGGAGGAGCTGGCGGAGCTGGTGGCGGTGTGCGCGCGGGAGGCGGGTTTGGAGACCGGGGCCGCCGCTACGTAAAGTTGGGCTTTTGGAGCTACCGCGGACCACCAGAGGCGCCGCGGCACGGGATGACATGAGGACAGCGGCGATGACGGTGACAGACGAAAGCCAGGAGGGCTCCGTCGGGAACGGTGAGTACGGACCCGGCATCGACCCCGACCGTCTCGCCGTCTGCCTCAGCGTCCTCGACGAGCTGGACAAGCTCGACGTCGACCACCCCGACGCGATCCTGGTGCGCCGCGCCACGGCCGGGATCTACCGCACCGTGAAGCAGCGCCGCCGCCAGGAGCGCCGCGCCGCCAAGACCGCCCACGACAAGGCGGTCACCGAGGCCACGGCCACCGGCTCCGCCGAGCGCATCGACGACGAGACCGTGGGACTGCTGCCCTCGTCGCGGACCGAGGAGGGCAGGTTCGCGGGGATACTCCAGCGCCCGCGCTCCTGCTACACGTGCAAGACGCGGTATGTGGAGGTCGACTACTTCTACCACCAGCTCTGTCCGGAATGCGCCCTCCTGAACCGGACCAAGCGCGAGGCCCGCACCGACCTGACCGGCAAGCGCGCCCTGCTCACCGGCGGTCGCGCCAAGATCGGCATGCACATCGCGCTGCGCCTCCTGCGCGACGGTGCGCACACGACCATCACGACGCGGTTCCCCAAGGACGCCATCCGCCGCTTCAAGGCGATGGACGACTCGGCGCGGTGGATGCACCGCCTGGAGGTCGTCGGCATCGACCTGCGCGACCCGGCGCAGGCCGTGGCCCTCGCCGAGCGCACCGCGGAGGCGGGCCCCCTCGACATCCTGATCAACAACGCCACGCAGACGGTGCGCCGGCTGCCCTCCGCCTACGCCGCCCTGGTCGACGGCGAGAGCGCGCCGCTGCCCGCGGGCGAGCTGCCCGCCCACTCCGTCATCGGCGCCTTCAACTCCGGAGCGGTGGACGGCCTGAGCGCGCTGCCGGTCGGCACCAGCGGCCTGGACGCGCAGAAGGTCGCCGACCTCGCCCTGGTGGGCGGCAACGCCAGCATCGCCAGGCACCTGGACGGCACCGCCATCGACGCGGGCGGCCTCGTCCCCGACGTCGTCGAGAGCAACACCTGGGTGCAGACCATCGAGCAGATCTCCCCTGTGGAGCTCCTCGAAACCCAACTCTGCAACTACACCTCGCCGTTCATCCTGATCAGCGCGTTGCGCCCGGCCATGGCCGACGCCGCGAAGAAGGCCGAGAGCGGCCGTGCCTACGTCGTCAACGTCTCCGCCATGGAGGGCGTCTTCGGCCGCGGCTACAAGGGCGCGGGCCACCCGAACACCAACGCAGCCAAGGCCGCGATGAACATGGTCACGCGGACCAGCGCCCAGGAGATGTTCCAGACCGACGGCATCCTCATGACCTCCGTCGACACCGGCTGGATCACCGACGAGCGCCCGCACTACGACAAGCTGCGCCTCGCCGAGGAGGGCTTCCACGCGCCGCTCGACCTGATCGACGGGGCGGCCCGCGTCTACGACCCGATCGTGCGCGGCCAGGCCGGCGAGGACGTCTACGGCGTCTTCCTGAAGGACTACGCGAACGGCAAGTGGTAGCCGGCGGGCGATGACACAGGCTCTGGGACGGGCCGGGCCGTGGCCGACGACGGCCGACGGCTTTCGGCCCCGGCGTTCACTCCAGTGGCCGCCTCACCCCGGGACCGGCCCTCCGAAGGCCCCGGGCGGCACCCGCGCCGAACACGCCCCGGCGCGGACACCCCGCGGAACGCACCTCGCCGCGCCTCCACCGCACCAGCCACCCCGCGAGCGGGCCACGGCGTGACGGAGCGTCGCTGACGAGGGGTTCTTGTCCGGATTCTGCCCGGCTTCGAGCGTCCATCGAGCGCGGGCGCGCTCATTTGGTTAACCTGAGGGCGAACGGGTGGCCACGAGAGATCCACGAACGTCTCTCGGCCACCCCGGGGACAGGCCGGCGACCACGGCCGCGGTCCCGCCAGACGACCGGCGCCACCGCGACCGAACTCCCCCCTTGTCCTTCCGTTACGCGACACAAAGGAGTGCGCGGTGACACCAGATCCGACGAAGCAGGAAAAGCGACCGGCGGAACGCGGCGGCGAGCGGGCCGGCAGGCCCCACACGCTCCGCAGCCTGGAGGCGTGGGCCAAAGCGGCCCCCATCCGCCTCGCCGGTTACGAGGACGACCTCGCCGAGCCGCACATCCTTCCCGGCATCGACTGACCGGGAGCGGACCACCGGTACCGCCGGGTTCTCTCCGCTTCGCCCGCGCCCCCGCCCCTCGACGGCGGGGGCGCGGGCGTTTGCGGCGCGCACACGTCCGGGCGTCCGGGCGTGCGGCAGGGGCGCGTTGACAGACGCGGGGGAGGGTGGCTGTAATGGTGCTCGTGCCGCGTGGCGCCGACCAGAGAGCAGTGGGCAGGTCGGCGGCCGGGCGAGCACCTTCACTCAAGGACGACGCCGATGGACACGTCGTGAGTTCACCCTCCGAGGCTCCGGCCTGATCAGCGCGCCTTCGCGCGCCCGGACACGCGTACCTGTTCCGCGTGATCCCGCCCCCTCACCCCCTCCACCTTTCGCCGCGTCCGCCGCCACTGCGTGCGTGCCGACGCGGTCCCAGCACCTCGTACGGAGAAGCGACACCGTCATGCCCACACCCTTCAACCAGTCCGTCGTCGAGGAGTTCCGCGCCAACGGCGGCAAGGTCGGCGGCCCCTTCGAGGGCGCCGAACTCCTCCTCTTGACCACCACCGGCGCCAAGTCCGGCAAGGAGCACACCACCCCGCTCGGCTTCGTGCGCGACAGTGGCCTGCTGCTGATCGTCGGGTCCAACCTCGGCGCCCCGCACCATCCCGACTGGTACCACAACGTCCTCGCCCACCCCATCGTGCGCGTCGAGTTGGGCGCCGAGGAGTTCCAGGCGGTCGCCGTCCCCGCCGAAGGGGAGCGCCGCGACCTGCTCTTCGGGCGGGTGGTGGCCGCCGAACCGGGCTACGCCGACTACCAGGCGCGCACCACCAGGGTCCTGCCGGTCATCGCCCTGGAGCGGCCCGCGCACGAGGCCGCCATCCCGGCGGAGGCCGGGAACCTCGCGGAGAAGATGACGCAGGTGCACCTCTGGCTGCGCGGCCAGCTGCGGCACGTACGGGCCGAGACCGACGCGTACTTCGCGGCGCTCGCCGCGCACCCGGGCCCCGCGGCGCCGCGGACGCCGGGCCTCGGGCTGCAGATCCGCCAGCACTGCCTGGCCTTCTGCGACGCCCTCGCGTTCCACCACACCAGTGAGGACACGCACCTGTTCCCCGTGATGGCGGGCCACCACCCCGAGCTGCGCGCCACCTTCGACCGGCTCGCCGACGAGCACCGGGAGGTGGCCCGCATCCAGGGCGAACTGGCCGCGCTCCTCGCCGGCGTCGGCGACAGCGACCCCGAGGCGTTCCGCACCGAACTGGAGCGGATGTCCGACGAGCTGACCAGGCACCTCGACTTCGAGGAGGAGTCGCTGCTGCCGGTCCTCGCGCACCTGCCGTGGCCGCCGGGACCGCCCGCGCCCGCGGGGGAGTAGGGCGCGCGGGCCGCTACCGCCGCACGGGCCCCGTGCTCTCCCGCTCGATGAGCCGGGGCAGCGGCACCTGCACCGTCGCCGCGGGCCCGTCGTCCAGGAGGGCGAGCAGTTCGCGGGCGGCGGTGCGGCCGAACGCCACCGTGTCCCGGGAGAGCGCGGTGAGCCAGGGGTGCACCATGCGGCAGAGCGCCGAGTCCTCCCAGGCCACGACCGACACGTCCGTGGGGACGCCGAAGCCGAGGGCGGACGCGGCGGCGACGCCGGCCACCGCCATGACGTCGTTGTCGTACACGAGGGCGGTCGGCGGCGCGGCGGAGGTGAGGACCCGCCGGGTCGCGGCGTCGCCCTCCGCGTCGGAGTAGTCCGTGGTCACCGAGCGCACCCCGGACAGGCCGCGGCTCTCCGCCTCGGCGCGCAGGGTGCGGATGCGGCGCTCGGTGTGCGCGAGACCTTCGAGGCCGGCGATGTGCACGATGCGGCGGTGCCCGAGCGCGTGCAGATGGCCCACGACCGACGCCATCGCGCCCGCGTCGTCCGCCCACACCGTGGAGAGCGAGGGGTGCTCGGCGTCCGGTTCCGGCACGCCGCCCGTGACCACCGCGGGCAGGCCCAGTTCGTGCAGGAGGGCGGGCCGGGGGTCGTCGGTGCGCGGGTCCACCACCAGGACGCCGTCCACCCGGTGCTCGGCCCACCAGCGCCGGTAGACCGCGCACTCGGCGGCCACGTCCTCCACCACCTGGAACAGCAGGCCCAAGTGCCGCTCGGCCAGCACCTCCTGGATGCCCGAGATGAGCTGGAGGAAGAACGAGTCGACGCCCAGCGTCGCCGCCGGGCGCGCCACCACGAGGCCCACCGTCGCCGAGCCCTCGCCGGACAGGGCGCGCGCGGCGGTGCTCGGCCGCCAGCCGAGCTGTTCGGCGACCCTGCGGACGCGGTCCCTGGTGATGTCGGAGACGCCCGGCCGGTCGTTGAGCGCGAAGGAGACGGCGCTCTCGGACACCCCCGCGCGGCGGGCGATGTCCTTCATGGTCGGTCTGCGCGCAGGTGACCGCTTGCCTTGCACCCGTTGCCCCTTTCCTGGTGCCCGCGCACTAAAGCGCTTGAGCGCTGTGACTCTAAAGCGCATTAGTCGATTGCCGCAAGGCCCCCAACACGCGGCTCTGACCTGCCAAGTTGACGGACGGATGCGGGGAAGTGGAATTTTTCTTACCCGAATCCATTGACTTTGTGCCGCCGCGCGATGCAGGGTCGGCCTCGGCGAAAGTGGCCCGGCTCTGACGGCCGCAGTCACCGCCGTCTCACGCTGGGCCGAGCAAAGGAGCCGTTTCACCGTGCGTATCTCCCGTACCCCTCGCAGAGCCGTCGCCGCGGGCGCCGTCCTCGCTGTCCTGCTGCCGCTGAGCGCCTGCGGTGACGGAGGCGACGGCGGCGGGTCGACCGACGCCTCGGGGAAGATCGAAGGCAAGATCACCTTCCAGACCTGGAACCTGAAGGCCAACTTCAAGGACTACTTCGAGGGTCTGGTCGCCGACTTCGAGAAGAAGTACCCCGGCACCGAGGTGAAGTGGGTCGACCAGCCCGGCGAGGGCTACGCCGACAAGATCAGCGCCGACGCCGCGGCGGGCACGCTGCCCGACGTCGTGAACGTCTCGCCCGACCTCGTCGCCCCGCTGGCCAAGGCGGGCCTCGCGCTCGACCTCGACAAGGCCGCGGGCAAGTACGAGAAGGAGTACCTGCCCGGCGCCTGGAAGAGCCACCAGATACCGGGCACGGAGGGCACGTACGCCTTCCCCTGGTACCTCAACACCGGACCGCTGTTCTACAACAAGCGCCTCTTCAAGGACGCGGGCCTCGACGAGAACAAGCCCCCGAAGACCTACGACCAGCTCTTCGACCAGGCGCTCCGGCTCGCGAAGAAGAGCGACGGGAAGATCGCCACGCTCGCCAACGTCCCCACCATCGAGGACTTCGGGCGCTACGGCGTCCCGCTCATGAACGAGAAGGGCACCGGCTTCACGTTCAACGACGCCAAGGGCGTCGAGCTCCTGACGAAGTACAAGGAGCTGTACGACGCCAAGGCGCTCGACGGGCAGGCGCTGACCGCGACGCCCGAGTCGACGGGCAAGAAGTTCCTCACCGAGGCCGTCGCGATGAACCCCGGCAGCGCGCTCGACCTGGAGAAGTTCAAGAAGGACGCGCCGAAGCTGTACGAGAACATCGGCATCACCCCGCAGATCAGCAACACCGGCAAGGACAACATGTACGTGATGGGCGTGATGGTGAACGCCCGCACCAAGCAGACGCCGGCCGCCGTCGCCTTCGCGCACTTCGTCACCGACGCCGCGCACCAGATGGAGTTCGCCAAGCAGGTCGCGATCTTCCCCAGCACCGAGGGCTCCCTGGACGACCCGTACTTCACGAAGCAGGACGGCAAGGAGGAGACCCGCGTACGGGTGGCCGCCGCCAAGTCCGTCAAGACCGCGGTGAACTACACGCCCGTGCTCTTCAGCGAGCAGATGAAGGTCGAGCTGCGCAACTCCGTGGCCAAGGCGCTCCAGGGCAAGGAGAGCCCCAAGGAAGCACTTGACAACGCTGTCAAGAGCTGTGACCGGCTGCTGCAGCAGAGCTGAGCACCACCACCGTGCCCAGCCACGACCAGGGAACGTCAGCAATGAAGACGAGTACTGCCACCCCGACCCCGGACGCGAGCCGCGTCGCCGCCGGCCGCGGCGACCGGCCCGCGCCCCGCGGGCCCGCCAAGATCCGGCGACAACTGCCCACCAGCCCCTGGCTGTTCGCCGCCCCCGGGCTCGTGATCGTCGCCGTCTTCATCCTCTATCCGTTCGTCAGCACCCTCAACAACGCCTTCACCGACAAGCGGACGCTGATGCCCGGCGAGTACGTGGGCCTCGCCAACTTCTCGGAGCTGCTGCACGACGACATGTTCTGGATCGGGCTGCGCAACAGCACGCTGTACGTCCTCGTGGTCGTCCCCGCGCTGGTCCTGCTGCCCCTGCTGCTCGCCATGCTCGTCCAGAAGCACATCCCCGGCATCACCTTCTTCCGGTCCGCCTTCTACACCCCGGTGGTCGCCTCGATCGTCGTCGTCGGGCTGATCTGGGTGTGGATGCTGGACGAGCGCGGCCTGGTCAACGCCGTCCTCGAAGCGGTGGGCGCCGGCAAGGTCGGCTTCCTCAGCGACCAGTGGCTCCTGCTGTTCAGCGCCATGGCCGTCACGGTCTGGAAGGGCCTCGGCTACTACATGATCATCTACCTCGCGGCGCTGGCCAACGTGCCGCGCGAACTGCACGAGGCGGCGGCGGTCGACGGGGCGGGAGCGGTGCGCCGCTTCCTCACCGTCACCGTGCCCGCCGTGCGCTCCACCATGGTGCTCGTGGGCGCGCTCTCCTCGGTCGCCGCCTTCAAGGTGTTCTCCGAGGTCTACCTGATGGCGGGCCCCACCGGCGGGCCCGCGGGCGAGGACACCACGCTCGTGATGCTGGTGCAGCGCGTCGGCACCGGACTGACCGGACGGGTCGGCTACGCCTCGGCCATCTCGGTCGTCGTCTTCGTCGTCACCGTCGCGCTCATGCTGCTCGTGCTGCGGGCCGACCGGAAGGAGGACGCGTGAGCACCACCGAGAAGATTCCCGCGACAGCCGCCGCACGCGGGACACGTCCCGCGCCGAAGCCCCGCCGCCGGAGCGTCACCGACGAGAACGGCCGCCGGATGCCCGTATGGGAGATCGTCCTGCGCTACGGGCTGCTGCTCGCCGTCCTCGCCCTGATGATCGGCCCCTTCCTCTGGCAGCTCTCCACCTCCCTGAAGGGCCCGCACGAGGACATCTTCAGCTCACCGCCGAAGTTCCTGCCCTCCGACCCGACCTTCCACAACTACGAGCGGGTCGCCGACACCATCCCCGTCTGGGACTACGCGCTCAACTCCCTCAAGGTGGCCGCCGCCAACGTCGTCACCAACTGCGTCGGCGCCACCCTCGCCGGCTACGCCCTGGCGCGGCTGCGCTACCGCGGCCGCAAGGCGGCCACCGTCGTCTTCATCCTGGCCATGCTGGTGCCCGTCGAGGGCATCATCATCGCCCAGTTCACGACCATGCGGGAGCTGGGCCTGAACAACACCCTCATCGGGGTGCTGCTGCCCGGCTGCGTCTCCGCGCTCAACGTCCTGCTGATGCGCAACGCCTTCCTCAACGTGCCCTACGAGATCGAGGAAGCCGCCTTCGTGGACGGCGCCAACGTCTGGCAGCGGTTCCTGCGGATCTCGCTGCCCGCCGTCAAGGGCACCCTCGCGGTCGTCGCCATCTTCGCCTTCATGGGCGCCTGGGACGACTTCCTCTGGCCGCTGATCGTGCTCAGCGACCCGGAGCGGTTCACGCTCACCATCGGCCTGAACTACCTCCACGGCACCTTCGCCAACGACGAACGCCTCGTCGCCGCGGGCACGGTCATCGCCGTGCTGCCGCTGATCGTGCTCTTCGCCTGCCTCCAGCGGTACTTCTTCCGCGGTGTCGGCGAGGGCGCCGTCAAGGGCTGACCGCCGCCGCTCCGCCGGGGCCGTCCCGCGCCCACCTCCCCCCAGAACCAGGAACCGCATTGCCTTCCGCACCGCCTCCCGCACCGCCCGCAAGGACGCCGCGCTTCGGCGCCAACTACACGCCCGCCCAGGGGTGGTTCCACCACTGGCTCGACTTCGACATCGACGCCGTGCGCGCCGACCTCGACGCGGTGGCCGCCCTCGGCCTCGACCACGTCCGGGTCTTCCCGATCTGGCCGTACTTCCAGCCCAACCGCACCCTGATCCGCCCACGCGCCGTCGAGCAGCTCGTCCGGCTCGCCGACGCCGCCGCCGAGCGCGGCCTCGACGTCAACGTCGACGGCCTCCAGGGGCACCTGTCCAGCTTCGACTTCCTGCCCGCGTGGACGCAGACCTGGCACCGGCGGAACATCTTCACCGACCCCGACGTGGTGGCGGGACAGGCCGCGTACCTGCGGACGCTCGCCGCCGCGCTCGCCGACCGGCCCAACTTCATCGGCATGACCATCGGCAACGAGGTCAACCAGTTCTCCGCAGGACCCCACCCCGACCCCGACCGCATCACCCCCGAGCAGGCCGAAGCCTGGCTGCGCACCGTCCTCGCCGCCTGCGAGGAGGGCGCCCCCGGCAAGCTGCACCTGCATGCCGAGTACGACGCCGCCTGGTACCAGGACGACCAGCCCTTCACCCCCGCGCAGGCCGCCCGGCTCGGCGCGGTCACCGCCGTGCACTCCTGGGTGTTCAACGGCACGGCGCAGCGCCACGGCCGCACGGGCGCGGCCACCCGCACGCACGCGGCGTACCTGATCGAGCTGTCCAAGGCGTGGGCGGACGACCCGCGCCGCCCCGTCTGGCTCCAGGAGGTCGGCGCCCCGGCCCCGCTCATCCCCGCCGAGCACGCCGCCGCCTTCACCGAGGACACGATCGCCGCCGCGCTCGACTGCCAGGACCTGTGGGGCGTGACGTGGTGGTGCTCCCACGACGTGTCGCGGGACCTCGCGGACTTCCCGGAACTGGAGTACAGCCTCGGGCTGCTGACCAACGACGGCCGGGTCAAGCCCGCGGGCTCCGCCATCGCCCGTATCGCCGAGGAGTGGCGCGGCCGTACGCATGATCCGGCGCCCCGGACCACGGCGGTCGTCGTGGACGAGGCCATGGAGCGGCGCTCCGCGTGCGCGCCCGGGGGAGCGGTGTTCGAGGCGTTCGCCCGCCTGGTCGCGGACGGCGTGCGGCCCGCGGTGGTCCTTGCCGGACGGGTGGCGGACCGTGGGTATCTCGCCGCGCGGGGCATCACCTCCGTCGTCCTTCCGGAGGAGGTCCGCTAGGCCGGTACGACCTCCGTAGATCGCGCTTCGCGCTCGTCCTCAATCGCCGGACAGGCTCAACCCTGCCACGCCCCCAGGAGAACCCTCATGCATGACGACCGCACCCTCGTCGAAGCCCGCCTCAAGCGCGTCCTCGACGAGCGCATCAGGCCCGCCGTCCACCCCGCCTCCGTCCCCCTCGACGTCGCCGTCTGGAACGCCCCCGGCGAGCCCGTACCCGTGGCGGAGGGCCTGGCCGCCGAGCCGGTCGCGACCCGGGTGGGCGAGCGGTGGGGCGCGCCCTGGGGGACCAGCTGGTTCCGGGTGACCGGGACCGTGCCGAAGGAGTGGGCGGGGAAGACCGTCGAGGCGATCCTCGACCTCGGCTTCGACGAGAACATGCCGGGCTTCCAGTGCGAGGGCCTGGTGTACCGGCCCGACGGCACCCCGGTGAAGGGGCTGAACCCGCGCAACCAGTGGGTGCGCGTGGCCGCCCCGGCCGAGGGCGGCGAAGAGGTGCGGCTGCACGTCGAGGCCGCCTCCAACCCCGTCATCCTCGACTACCACCCCTTCCTGCCCACGCGGCTGGGCGACAAGGAGACGGCCGGCAGCGAGCCCCAGTACACGCTGGAGCGCATGGACCTCGCCGTCTTCGACGAGACGGTGTGGCAGCTCGTCATCGACCTGGAGGTACTGGGCGAGCTGATGCAGGAGCTGCCCGCGGACTCCGCGCGGCGGTACGAGATCGTGCGTGCGGTCGGCCGGGCGCTCGACGCCGTCGACCTCCAGGACGTGAACGGGACGGCCGCCGCCGCGCGCACCGCACTCGAAGGCGTGCTCAGCACCCCGGCCGAGCCCTCCGCCCACCGCGTCAGCGCCGTCGGCCACGCCCACATCGACTCCGCGTGGCTGTGGCCGCTGCGCGAGACGGTGCGCAAGGTGGCGCGTACGACGTCCAACATGACCGCGCTCATCGAGGACGAGCCCGACTTCGTCTTCGCCATGTCCCAGGCGCAGCAGTGGGCGTGGATCAAGGAGCACCGCCCGGAGGTGTGGGCGAAGGTCAAGAAGGCGGTGGCCGACGGGCGGTTCGTGCCCGCGGGCGGCATGTGGGTGGAGTCGGACACGAACATGCCGGGCTCCGAGGCGATGGCCCGGCAGTTCGTGCACGGCAAGCGCTTCTTCCTGGACGAGTTCGGCGTCGAGAACGACGAGGCGTGGCTGCCCGACACCTTCGGCTTCGCCGCGGGCCTGCCGCAGATCATCAAGGCGGCCGGCTCCAAGTGGCTGCTCACGCAGAAGATCTCGTGGTCGCAGACCAACCGCTTCCCGCACCACACCTTCCGCTGGGAGGGCATCGACGGGACCCGGATCTTCACCCACTTCCCGCCCGTCGACACCTACAACTGCTCGATGAAGGGCAGTGAGATCGCCCATGCCGCGAAGAACTTCAAGGACAAGGGCGTGGCGCGGCACTCCCTCGCGCCCACCGGCTGGGGCGACGGCGGCGGCGGCACCACCCGCGAGATGATCGCGAAGGCCGCGCGGATGCGTGACCTGGAGGGCTCGGCGACGGTGCGGTGGGAGACGCCCGCGGAGTTCTTCGAGAAGGCCGAGGCCGAGTACCCCGACGCCCCCGTCTGGGTCGGCGAGCTCTACCTCGAACTGCACCGCGCCACCCTCACCAGCCAGGCCGGCACCAAGCAGGGCAACCGCCGCAGCGAGCACCTGCTGCGCGAGGCGGAGCTGTGGGCCGCGACGGCCGCCGTCCGGTGCGAGGAGTTCTCGTACCCCTACGAGCAGTTGGACCGCATCTGGAAGACGGTGCTGCTCCACCAGTTCCACGACATCCTGCCCGGCTCGTCCATCGCCTGGGTGCACCGCGAGGCCCGCGCGACCTACGCCGCCCTCGCGCGGGAGCTGACCGGCATCATCGACGGCGCGCAGCGCGCCCTCGCCGGTGAGGGCACCACCGAGCTGGTCTTCAACTCCACGCCCCACAGCAGGGGTGGCGTGCCCGCCGCCGGCGCGGGGCTCGCGACCGCCGAGGGGGTGCCGACGGCCGTCCCGCGTGCGGACGGCGGCTTCGTGATGGACAACGGGCTGCTGCGCGTGGAGATCGACGGCCGGGGCCTGGTCGTCTCCGCGTACGACCTGGTCGCCGACCGGGAGACCGTCGCCCCGGGCGGGGCGGCGAACCTGCCGCAGCTCCACGCCGACTTCCCCAACATGTGGGACGCCTGGGACGTGGACGAGTTCTACCGCAACACCGTCACCGACCTCACGGACGCGGACGAGGTAACGGCGGGCGGGGGCGGCTCGGTGCGGGTCGTGCGCACCTTCGGGGACTCGCGCCTCACCCAGGTGCTCACCCTGGCCCCCGGGAGCCGGCGCCTCGACATCGACACCGAGGTCGACTGGCACGAGACGGAGAAGTTCCTCAAGCTCGCCTTCCCGCTGGACATCCATGCCGAGCGCTACGCCTCGGAGACCCAGTACGGCCACTTCTACCGCGCCACGCACACCAACACGAGCTGGGAGGCGGCCAAGTTCGAGGCGTGCAACCACCGCTTCGTGCACCTGGAGGAGCCGGGCTGGGGCGTCGCCCTGGTCAACGACTCGACGTACGGACACGACGTGACCCGTACCGTCCGTACCGAGGACGCCGGGACGACCACCACCGTCCGCGTCTCGCTGCTGCGCGCCCCGCGCTTCCCCGACCCGGAGACCGACCAGGGCGTGCACCGCTTCCGGCACGCCCTGGTGCCGGGCGCGGCGATCGGCGACGCGGTGCGCGAGGGCTACCGCGTCAACCTGCCCGAGCGCGTCCTCACCGGCGGCTCCGAGGTGGCGCCGCTGGTCGCCGTCGACAACGACGCGGTGGTCGTCACGGCGGTCAAGCTCGCCGACGACGGCAGCGGTGACGTGGTCGTCCGCTTCCACGAGGCGCACGGCGGCCGGGCCAGGGCCACGCTCACGACGGGCTTCACCGCGGTGTCGGTCGCCGTGACCGACCTCCTCGAACGTCCGCTCGCGGACACCGCCGCGCCGGAGCTCACGGACGGCGCCGTGGCGGTGCGCCTGCGGCCGTTCGAGCTGGTGACGCTGCGGTTCAGCAGGCGCTGAGCCGTACGTCGCGGTGCGTGAGGGGCCCCGGCGCCACGGCGCCGGGGCCCCCTTCCGCTCCCTCGGCGCCGACGCGCGCGCCGAGGTCCTCGCCGGCGCGGCCCGCCGCGGCTACGGTCTGCCCGGCGGCTGAGAGGGCCCGGTCAGCCGGGTCGGCCCCAAAAACTCCCTGACGTACGTACGCTCCCAGCAGGCGCCCGTGGCGCGCAGCTCGCGCCAGGTCGTGTAGCGGTAGCGGTACAACCGGGCCCGGACGAACCGCGGCGGCGCCTCCGGCGGGAACGGGGAGCGGCGCAGCAGCCGCAGCGTGTCGCGGTCGCCTTCGAGCAGCCGCTCCACCAGCGGCCCGAACCACGCCCTCGCGTACGCGGGGGAGAGCCCCGCGAACCACATCATCCAGTCGAGCCGCAGGTGGTACGGGGCGAACTGGCGCGGCCAGCGGCGTACGTCGCCCGGCTTGCCCTTGAACTCGTAGGCCCGCCAGTCGCCGTCCTCCCGCGCCTTGGCGTCCGCCGTGCCCTCGACCACGATCTCCTGGCGGACGCGGTTGACGCTGCCGAACGCTCCGTAGGAGTTGACGAGGTGGAGCGAGTCGAAGGAGGTGTTCATGACCTGCCGCCGGGAGACGAGGTTGCGGACCGGGCGGTGACTGAGCGCGAGGAGCAGCGCGGTGACGGCGATGACGACCACCTCGTACCAGAGCGGGGTGGCGGGGTAGGGGCCGTGGTCCCGCAGGCCCGAGAGGTCGAGGGCGGGGACCGCGAGCACGATGGTGATCCAGTTCAGCCAGGCGAAGTTGCCGGAGAGGACCAGCCAGAGCTGGGTGACGATCATGAGGCTCGCCGCGGCGGTCGCCACCGGCTGGGGGGTGAACAGCAGGAACGGCACGACGAGCTGGGTGACGTGGTTGGCCGCCGCCTCCGCCCGGTGCGCCGGCTTCGGCAGATGGTGGAAGAACCAGCTCAGCGGCCCCGGCATCGGCTGCGTCTCATGGTGGAAGTACAGGCAGGTGAGCTTGCGCCAGCAGGCGTCGCCGCGCATCTTGATCAGCCCGGCGCCGAACTCCACGCGGAACAGCACCCAGCGGAGCAGGAAGAGCACCAGGACGGGCGGGGCGGTCTCTTCGTTGCCGAGGAAGACCGCGAGGAAGCCGACTTCGAGCAGGAGGGACTCCCAGCCGAAGCCGTACCAGGTCTGTCCCACGTTGACGATCGAGACGTAGAGTGCCCACGGCAGCAGCCACAGCAGCATCGCGCCCCACAGCGGCAGCAGGCCGTCGGCGCCCGCCAGGAGCGCCACCGCCGTCGCGCAGCCCGTCCACGCGCAGAGCGCGAAGAACCGGTCCGAGTAGTGCAGCTGGAACAGGCTCGGCGCCCGCTTGAACGGCACCCGCTCCACGTACTTCGGCACCGGCAGCATGCCGCGCTCGCCGATGAGTGCCCGGAACTGCAGGGCGGCCCCCAGGAACGCCACCAGGTACAGCGCCGCCAGGGCGCGCTGGAAGACCAGGCGGCTCAGTCCGTACGCGTCAGCCGTGAACCATTGCACGCCTCCATTGTGACGCTGGGTGAGGGACTTCGGCCCGTGAGGCGCGCGGCTGCCCGTCGTGCGGCCGGGCTGACGCGGAGCGCGAGCGGCCGGTAACCTGCGCCCGCGCGCCGACCCGCGTGCCGGCCGGTGCACCGGTCGACAACCGGTCATGCGCGGGAAAACGGGTCATGCTGATCGGGCCAATCGGAGCCGGCCCCTCGTGTCGCTGCCGTCCCGCCGGCCTCCGCTGTTATTTCCCGCGTCTCGTGACTGCGTTCTATTAATCCGCTGAATTCGTCTTCAGGCGAATGCGGGACGGGCCACACCCCATGTGGAGTGGGGGCGTCCGATCTCCTTGGGTGTGGCGCATTCGTTGCGGTAATAAGATGGCATTAAGTCAAATAGTGCTGGCAGTTGATTTTCGGATATGGCAGAGTCGAGGCACGGGAGGTTGGTCAAGTCGGGGAATTGATCCAGCTGGTCGTCCGGTCGCTCGCGGATCAGCCGTCAGGTACGGGGGAGAAGTCGGCTCATGAACTTGGTGGAACGAGGTACGGAACTTTCGATCTTCGAAAGCATGCTCGACTCATGTGAGAGCGGGTATGGCGGAGTCCTACTGGTGAGCGGCGCGGTGGCCAGCGGGAAGACCGCGCTGCTCCGCGCCTTCGGTGAGCGCGCGACGGCCGCCGGCGCACTGTATTTGCAGGCCACGGCGTCGGAGGCGGAGAGCGATCAGCCGTTCGGGGTGATGGGGCAGCTCTTGCTCGGCGCCGGTCTTCGCGAGCCGGACGCCCGGCGCACGGCCCGCCTCGTCGGGGGCGGCAGTGGCATGGCCATGACTCAGGAGGCAGGGGACGGCACGGCGGCGGCCGGGGTGCCGAGCGCGGTTCCCGGCCTCTGCGGCATCGTGCTCGAAAAGGCGAGGGAAAGTGTCGTTGTGCTAGGCATCGACGATGTGCAGCACACCGACGAGCGCTCCCTGGAATGCCTTCTCTACCTCGCCCGCAGACTCGGCTTCAGCCGCGTTCTGGTCGTCCTCGCCGAGAACAGCGGCTTCCCGTGCGGCAATACGCGATTACACGTCGATTTGCTGCGCATCGCGGGCTGCCGCAATATCAGACTCGCGCCGCTCCAGCGGCAAGGAGTGGCGGAAATGATCCACGAGATGGGCGAGCCCGGGTGGCGCACGCGCAGGCTGGTCTCGCAGATCCACCGGGCGGGCGGCGGCAGCCCGCTGCTCACCCGTGCCCTGATCGAGGACCACCGGGCATCGGGCGCCACCACGGGCTGTGCCGACCTGGTGCCCGGCGACGCCTTCGCGCGCGCCGTCGTGACGGCCCTGTACCGCAGCGACGCCGCCACCTGCCGCCTCGCCGGGGCCCTGGCCGTGGCCGGGCCCGACGTCTCCCTCGCCGAACTGGTGGAAGCCCTCGGCAGCACCCGGGAGTCCGCGCACCGCGGCCTGCGGGCGCTGAACGAGGCGGGCCTGCTCGACGCCGGCTGGTTCCGCCACGAGGCAGGGCGCGCCGCGGTGCTCCGCGGCATGGACCCCGCGGACCGCACCCGCCTGGAGGCCCGCTTCGCCCAGGTCCTGCACGAGCACGGCGCGGCGGCCTCCGTCGTGGTCCGCCACCTCATCGCCGCGCGGAAGGCGGACGCGCCCTGGGCGCTGCGGGCCCTCATCGAGGCCGCGGGGCGCGCCCTCGCCGACGACGAGGTCGGCCTCGCCCTCACCTGTCTGCGGGTGGCCCGCGACTCCCGCACCGACGCGCGCCAGGCCCTGGAGATCAGGGCCGCGCTCACCCGGGCGGGCTGGCGCGTCAACCCCGCGGGCGTCGCCCAGCACCTGCCCGAGCTGACAACGGCGGCACTCGACGGCCGTCTCGACCCCCGCCACCTGGACGAACTCGCCGCGCACCTCCTCTGGTTCGGCCGGGTGGAGCGGGCCCTCGGAGTGCTCCGCACCGCCGAGCGGCAGGGCACGAGCCCCTTCGGACGACCGGGGGCGAGCGAAGCACCCGACGAACACGACGGCCCGCGCGGCTGGCTCACGTACGCCTATCCGGGGCTCGCCGCGTCCACCCGGGCCCGCGCCACCGACGCCGCGCACCACCGGGCGGCCGACGACACCGCGCCCCGGCAGCGGACGCCCGAGCACGCGGCCGCCGGGCACGAGGCACCGGAACACCTGGCCCTCAGGCACGAGCGGAGCCGGGCACGAGGCCCCCATCAGCGGGCGGCGGGCCTCATGAAGGCGCTCCTCGCGGGAGCCGAGGGGAAGGCCGTGGCCAGGGCCGAGCAGATCCTGCAGAGCACGCGCCTCGGCGACCGCACCCTGACCGCGCTCCTCGTGGCGCTCGACGCCCTGGTCCTCGCCGACCGCCTCGACCTGGCCGCCCACTGGTGCGGCACCCTCCGCGAGGAGGCCGACGCGCGCCGCGCCCCCATGTGGCAGGCGCTGCTCGCCTCGGCGAGGGCCCGCATCGCCCTGCGGACGGGCAGCCTCGCCGCGGCCGAGGAGTCGGCGCGCTCGGCGCTCGCCCTGGTGCCCGCCGACGGCTGGGGCGTGGCCGTCGCCTCGCCGCTGGCCACCTCGGTCTGTGCCCTGACCGCCCTCGGCCGGCTCGACGAGGCGGCGTCCCGGCTGAGCGTGCCCGTCCCCGACCCGGCGTTCCAGACCCCCGACGGACTGCTGTACCTGCGCGCCCGCGGCCACCACTACCTCGCGGCCGGGCGCCCCTACGCCGCCCTCGACGACTTCCTCACCTGCGGTGACCTCATGACGCGCTGGGAGTACGACCTGCCGGCGCTCGTGCCCTGGCGCACCGACGCCGCCAAGGCCCACCTCCGCCTCGGCGAGCCCGAACGCGCCCGCGCCCTCGCCGAGGAGCAACTGGCCCTCGTGGGCCGGGGCCGGGGCTGGGCGCGCGCCACCTCCCTGCGCGTCCTCGCGAGCACCCTGAGCGCGGGGCGCAGGCCGCCGCTGCTCGACGAGGCCGTGGAGATCCTGCGGGAGCGCGGCTACCGCCTCGACCTCGGCCGGGCCACCGAGGAGGCGGCGCGCGCCCAGCGCGAACTCGGCAAGAGCGGCCAGGCGCGCGCCCTGGCCCGCAAGGCGCAGCAACTGGCCGAGGAGTGCGGTGTGCCGGTGCCGAGGGCGGCGCGCGCCGCCGACGCGGGGAGCCCGCCGCCCGCCGAACAGCCGTGGACGCAGGGGAGCCGCCGCCACCCCGACGAACTCAGCAACGCCGAGCTGCGGGTGGCCATCCTGGCCGTCCAGGGGCACACCAACCGCCAGATCGCCGACAAGCTCTGCATCACCATCAGCACCGTCGAGCAGCATCTGACGCGCGCCTACCGCAAGCTCGCCGTCCAGCGGCGCGCGGACCTCGCCGCGAAGATCGGCCCTCTCGCCGCTCCCGGGGACCGCGACGGACCGACGACGCGTGACGTCTGCGACCGGCTGCACGTGGGGTAGGCGGGGGAGAGGCACGGTTCCGTTTCTACGCGGCGTCCGGTCACACGGCGGTCCGAAGATTGCCGGGCACACAGGCGGGGCGGGTTCGGGGCCGTCCGGGGGCAGGGCGCCGGCGGTACGCTCGTGACGGCCGGACCGGGCCGACAGGGCCGCCACGGGGGTGCGGGGGCGCCGTGACCGGTGCGTGACGCAGCATCGGGCACCGTGGTCCGCGTGATCGGTTCCCGAGGCGGCTTCCCGCCGCCCGTGACGCGCTCGGCGAGGGGTGGACGATGAGGGTCTTGGTGGTCGAGGACCACGCCGAGCTCGCGCAGTCGGTGGCGCGGGTGCTCCGCAGGGAGGGCATGGCCGTCGACGTCGTGCACGACGGTTCCGAGGCGCTGGAACGCACCTGCGTGGTCGACTACGACGTGGTCGTCCTCGACCGCGACCTGCCCGGTGTCCACGGCGACGAGGTGTGCAGAAGGCTGGCCGAACAGCCCGCCCACGCCCGCGTGCTGATGCTGACCGCGTCCGGCACGATCGCGCACCGCGTCGAGGGCTTCAGCCTCGGCGCCGACGACTACCTCCCCAAGCCGTTCGCCTACGCCGAACTGGTCGCCCGCATCAGGGCGCTCGCCCGGCGCTCGCAGATCGCGCTGCCGCCGGTCCTCGTCCGCGGCGACCTCAGACTCGACCCGGCCCAGCGGGTCGCGTCGCGCGCCGGGGCGCGACTGCCGCTCACCCCCAAGGAGTTCGCCGTCCTGGAGTACCTGCTCGCGGCCCAGGGACGGGTCGTGTCGGCGGAGGAACTCCTTGAGCGGGTGTGGGACGAGGCGACCGACCCGTTCACCACCACGGTCAAGGCGACGATCAACCGCCTGCGGCCCAAGCTCGGCGACCCGCCCGTCATCGAGACCATCCCTCGGGGCGGCTACCGGATTTGAGAGGCCCATGCTCCTGCCCCCGTTCGCCGCCCCGGCCCGCGGGGCGAGGCCCCGCCCGGCCAGGCGGCGGGCGAGCGTACGCCTCACCCTGCTCTACGGGGCGCTGTTCGCCGCCTCCGGCGCGCTCCTGCTCGCACTCACCTGCCTGCTCGTCGCCGGGACCCCGGGCAGCGGCGTCCTCGTCGGGAGCGGCACGTTCCCCGACGTGCACGCGCCCGGCGGAACGGGGGAACCGGCCGGCCTGCTCCACGAGCAGGCGGCCCGGCGCCGCGGGGCCCACCTGCGGCACCTGCTCGTCCGGTCGGGGATCGCGCTCGCCGTCCTGGCGGTCGTCTCGGCCGCGCTCGGCCGGCTGGTCGCCGCGCGGGCCCTGCGCCCCGTACGCACGTTGACCCGCGCCATCCGGCGCGCCTCCGCGGACGGGAGCGGCGAGCGGCCGGCGGTGGCGCGCCCCGCGGCGGAGCTGAACGGCCTCGCCGACTCCGTCGAAGGGCTCCTCGGCCGCCTCGACACGGTGCTCGACGCGCAGCGGCGCTTCGTCGCCGACGCCGCCCACGGGCTGCGCCCGCCGCTCGCGCGGGGACACGCGCTGATCACCACGTCGCTCGTGGACGGCGACGCCACCGCGGAGTCGCTGCGGCGGACCTTCGAGCGGCTCCTGGCGATCAGCGAGCAGCAGGCACGGCTCCTGGAGTCGCTGCTCGCCCTGGCCGGCAGCAGGCGGGGCCTGGACCACAGGGAACCGCTGGACCTCGCGTTCACCGCCGCGTGGGTACTGGACGCCGCGCGCCCGGAGATCGAGGCGCGCGGGCTGCGGGTCGTACCGGCGATCGGGCCCGCGCCCGCCACCGGCGACCCCGAACTGGTGCGCGGCATGCTGGCGCACCTCGTGGACAACGCGGTGCGCCACAACGTGCCCGGCGGACTGCTGGAGGTCACGACCCGCCACCGCGGCGGACGCGCCGTCGTCTCCGTGGCCAACACCGGGCCCCTGGTGCCCCCCGGGCAGGTCGAGGGGCTGTCCGAGCCGGTGCGGCGGCCCGGCCGCGCGGACGGGGACGGCGAAGGCGGCGGCCCCGGCCTCGGCCTGTCGATCGTGCACGCCGTCGCCCTCGCCCACGGGGCCGCGATCGACGCACGGGCCCGCGCCGGAGGCGGCCTCGCGGTGGAGGTCGCCTTTCCGCCCGACCCCGGCGCCGCGGCCGAACGCGGCGACGATGTTGCGCAGTTGGACGAATGAGCCGGACCGCGTTGAGGTGAAGCCGGGGCGCTTCTACGGTAGGGATTCGGCGAATGCGTCAAACGGTCACCGAATTGCCTTCGCCGCGCTTTTCCCGCTCCATTTCGTGCGCTCACGTGTCCGCCCGGGAATTCCGGTCAGGACGGTATTCCCACGCGTCACACGCGCTCGTTCCGCCAGGAACCCGCCCCGTCGGGCGGCCTCATACACGGGAGGAACCCCTTGGTCGTCGTGATGGCTCCGGAGGCCACGCAGGAAGACGTGGACGCCGTCGTCGGACTGGTGCGCACCGCGGGCGGTGACGCGTTCGTGAGCCGCGGCGTGACCCGCACCATCGTCGGTCTCGTGGGCGACGTGGACGCCTTCGCCGCCCTCAACCTGGCCCACCTGCGCGGCGTCCTCGACGTCGTGCGGATCTCGGTCCCGTACAAGCTCGTCAGCCGCGAGCACCACGTCGAGCGGACCGTCGTCACCGTCGGGGGCGTGCCCATCGGGCCCGGCACCCTCACCGTCATCGCGGGCCCCTGCGCCGTGGAGACCCCCTCGCAGACCCTGGCCGCCGCCCGGCTCGCCAAGGCTGCGGGCGCCTCCCTGCTGCGCGGCGGCGCCTTCAAACCGCGCACCTCCCCCTACGCCTACCAGGGGCTCGGGGAGTCGGGGCTGCGCATACTCGCCGAGGTCAGGGACGAGACCGGGCTGCCGCTCGTCACCGAGGTCATCGACCCGGACGGCGTCAGGCTCGTCGCCCCCTACGCCGACATGCTGCAGATCGGCACCCGCAACATGCACAACTTCGCCCTGCTCCAGGCGGTCGGCGAGGCCGGCAGGCCGGTGCTCCTCAAGCGCGGCTTCGGCGCCACGATCGAGGAGTGGCTGATGGCCGCCGAGTACATCGCGCAGCGCGGCAACCTCGACATCGTGCTCTGCGAGCGCGGCATCCGCACCTTCGAGACCGCCACCCGCAACACCCTGGACATCAGCGCGGTCCCGGTCGTCCAGCGCCTCTCCCACCTGCCGGTGGTCGTGGACCCCTCGCACTCGGGCGGGCGCCGCGACCTCGTCCTGCCGCTCACCCGCGCCGCCCTCGCCGTGGGCGCGGACGGCGTCATGATCGACGTACACCCCGACCCGGCGACGGCGCTCTGCGACGGCGACCAGGCGCTGACCCACCCGGAGGCCGACGAGGTGGCGCGAGCCGTCGCCGACCTCACCCCGCTCATGGGCCGCACCCCCGCCCGCCCGGCCGCCGCGGCGCGCGCCGGTAGGGGTGCCTAGGGGTGGCGGAACCTGTGCGACCACTATGAGTGAGGGGTACCGGCTCCGAATGCGCGTTGTTAGGCTGAACGCGTTCGGTCAGATGAATTTCCGATGATTCCGACGGAAGTCAGGCGCGGATTCAGCGCCCGGCCGACGGCTTTTCCGCGTGCCGTCGCGCGCCGCGCCTTTCGCCGTACGAGCCGGATGAGAACACGTCAGCGGTATCCGCGTCGCGCGCACTCCACGACGCCCATGGCCAAGGGCGGGAGTGTGCGCGGGTGAGACGTGCGCGATTCCGTGCGGGGACACGGAAACCCACGGGGGACATCGAATCAGGGGGAGTCGAGTTGGCAACGCCCGAGCACGAAGAGTTCGATCGACTGATGGTCGTCGAGGTGGAGACAGGTTCGCTCTCGGCGGCGGGCTCACCACGTACGTCAGGAGTGGACGAGGAGCACGCGGCGGCACTCGCGGTCGTCCAGACCCCGCTGCCGCCCATCACCGTGCACCGTCCGACGATGCGGGTCATCGACGGCCTGCACCGGCTGCGCGCCGCCGAGCTGAGGGGAGAGCGCAAGATAGCGGTGAAGTACTTCGACGGGGCCGAGGAGGACGCCTTCGTCCTCGCCGTCGAGTCGAACGTCACGCACGGCCTGCCGCTGTCCACGGCCGACCGCAAGCGCGCGGCGGCCCGCATCATCGCCTCGCACCCGCAGTGGTCGGACCGCATGATCGCCTCGGTGAGCGGCATCGCCGCGGGCACCGTCGCCGACATCCGCCGCCGCGAACCCGGCAGCGGGGCCGGCGAGGGCAGCAGGATCGGCCACGACGGCCGCGTCAGGCCGATCAACGGCACCGAGGGCCGCAGGATCGCCAGCGAACTGATCGCGCAGAACCCCGCGCTGTCCCTGCGCCAGGTCGCCAGGGTCGCCGCGATCTCGCCGGAGACGGTACGGGACGTGCGCAACCGCATGATGCGGGGCGAGGACCCGCTGACGCGCCGCGGCAGGCAGGCGCGGGGCGGCGACGGCACGGCGGCCGTCACGCCGAGGCTCGGCCGCGCGCCGTCGGCCGTGCTGGAGAAGGACTCCGCGCAGGACCGCGCCGCCGCCGTGAAACGCCTCAAGGCCGACCCGGCGCTGCGCTTCAGCGAGATCGGCCGCACGCTGCTGCGGCTGCTCAGCGTCCACTCCATCAGTGTGGAGGAGTGGGAGCAGATCCTCGACAAGGTCCCGCCGCACTGCCGCGGCGTCGTGGCGTACCTGGCCAAGGAGAGCGCGGAGATGTGGTCGGAGGTGGCGGTCCGGGTCCAGAGCAAGGTCGCCGAGACGGCGTAGCGCGGGGCGGGGGCGGCCACGGCGTCCCCGCGTGCGCGCGTCCATGGCCCCGCCTAGCGTGGGGCCATGGACGCGGGTAGCGGCGGGCAGTGCCCGGCCGGGCACTGCCGCTGCGGCCGGCCGGGCGGGCGAGCGGCCGGCTGCTTCCTTGAGCTGTACGGGCCCGCGCTGCGCATGGGGTGCTTCGACTGGGACCTCGACACGGGCCTCATGGTCATGGACGCCACCGCCCACGAGGTCTTCGACGTACGCCCCGACGAGTACGACGGGCGGCCCGAGACGCTCGCCGCCCGCGTCCCGGCCGCCGAGGGCCGGCGCCTCGACCAGACCGTCGCCAGCGCCCTGAAGGACGGCAGCGAGACCTACGGCGCCTACTTCCAGGTGCGCCACCGCGACGGCGCCCTGTGCTGGACCCACACGCACGGCTGCATCCGCCGCGACGCCACCGGCCGCCCGCACCGCATCGTGGGCGTCGTCAGGGACGCCACCCGCGAGCTCGGCGACAGCCCGCCCGCCCTGCGGGAGCGGGCCGACGCCGAGGCCGAGCGGCGCCGCAGGACCAGCATCGTCGAGGCCACCACGGCGGCCCTCGCGCACGCCCGCACGGTCGACGACGTCATGGACGTGCTCCGGGACAACCACGGCCTCGCGCACCTGGGCGCCGCCAGCCTCGTCATGGGCCTGGTCGAGGCCGGGCGCATCCGCCTGGTCGCCGAGGGCCCCGCGGGCAGCTTCGTGCCGGGCACCCGGCTGACCCGCGTCGACGAGCCGTACCCCATGAGCGAGGTCGTCAGGACCCTCGCGCCCCGCTACATCGAGTCCGCGCGGGACTTCGCCGCGTCCTACCCGCTCCTGTGGCCGCACATCGACCGGCTCGGCATCACCGCCGCCGCCTACCTCCCGCTGATCGCGCAGGCCAAGCCGATCGGCGCACTCGGCCTGCTCTACCGGGACAAGACCGGCTTCACCGTCGAGGAGCGCAACGTCCTCGTCGCGCTCGGCAGCAGCATCGCGCAGAGCCTGCGACGCGCCATGTTCTACGAGCAGGAGAAGGACCTCGCCCAGGGCCTCCAGCAGGCCATGCTGCCGCGCAGCATCCCGGGTGTGCCCGGCGCGGAGATCGCCGTCAGATACCGCTCGGCGGCGCTCGGCCGCGACATCGGCGGCGACTGGTACGACATCATCCCGCTGCCCGGCGGCGCCCCCTCCCGAGGGAGCAGGGTCGGCGCCGTCATCGGGGACGTCCAGGGCCACGACACCCACGCCGCCGCCGTGATGGGCCAGCTCCGCATCGTGCTGCGCGCCTACGCCGCCGAGGGGCACACGCCGGCCACCGTCATGGCCCGTGCCTCGGCCTTCCTGCACGATCTCGACACCGACCGCTTCGCGACCTGCCTGTACGCGGAGGCCGACCTCGCCACCGGCGTGGTGCGGTTCGTGCGCGCCGGACACCTCGACCCGCTGCTCCTGCGCGCCGACGGGACCTGCCGCAGGGTGCCGGTCGCCGGCGGCCTCCCGCTCGGCCTCTCCGCCGAGTTCGGACGGCTCGACTACCCCGTCACCACCCTCGAACTCGGCCCCGACCAGACCCTGCTGCTCTGCACCGACGGTCTCGTCGAGGAGCCGGGGCACGACCTGGACGACGGCATGCGGGCCCTCGCGGGGCTCGCCGCCTCGGGCCCCCGGGACCTGCGCGGGCTCGCCGACCGGCTCTGCGGCATCGTCGACGGCCGCAGCGGGGACGACGACGCCGCGCTGCTCCTGCTGCGCCGCCGGACGCGGGACGCGCCCCTGTCCGGCGGCCGCCTCCAGCAGCACGTGGCGCCCGGCGACCCGGAGGCGCTCACCGAGGCGCGGCGCATGATCAGGGCCGCGGTGCGGGCCTGGGGCGCGTCGCGGCGGGCCGACGAGATCGAGCTGGTCGCCGACGAGATGATCACCAACGCGCTGATGCACACCGAGGGCGCCGCGATCGTGACCCTGCGCGTCCTGAGCGGCGCCGACCGGCGGCTGCGGGTCGACGTCGAGGACTCCTCCAGCACCCTGCCGCACCGCAGGGCGGCGGGCGAGGAGGAGGTGTCGGGCCGCGGCCTGCTCCTGGTGGACCGGCTCGCGGACGGCTGGGGCGTGGACGCGCGGGGCGGCGGCAAGAGCGTCTGGTGCGAGTTCGTCATGCCGGCCAGGGACCGGGCCACGGGGGACGACCCCGCCCGCGACCGTCGGAAACCGTAGGGGATGAGGGAGAACCATGCCGGAACTGCCCGAGGTCGAGGCGCTGCGCGGCTTCCTGACGGACGAGCTGGTCGGCCGCGGGATCACCGACGTCGTGCCCGTCGCGGTCAACGTCCTCAAGACGTACGACCCTCCCCTCCTCGCCCTGGCGGGCCGCACCGTCACGGGCGTGGCGCGGCACGGCAAGTTCCTCGACGTCGACGCCGACGGACTGCACCTGGTGACCCACCTGGCCCGCGCGGGCTGGCTCCAGTGGCGCGACCCGCTCCCCGAGGGCCTGCCACGGCCCGGCAAGGGCCCCCTGGCGCTGCGGGTGGCCCTGGACACCCGGCAGGGCTTCGACCTCACGGAGGCGGGCACCCAGAAGCGCCTCGCGGTGTACGTGACGCCGGAGCCGGCGGAGATCGAGGGCATCGCCCGGCTGGGGCCCGACCCGTTCGCCCCGGACTTCGACGAGGCCCGGTTCGCCGCGCTGCTCGCGGGCGAACGGCGGCAGATCAAGGGGGCGCTGCGCGACCAGAGCCTCATCGCGGGCATCGGCAACGCGTACAGCGACGAGATCCTGCACGCGGCCCGGATGTCCCCCTTCAAACTCACGTCGAGCCTCACCGAGGAGGACGTGCGCGGACTGTATGGAGCCCTGGTCACCACGCTGACCGGGGCGGTGGAGCGCTCGCGGGGCCTGGCGGCCGGCAGGCTCAAGGCGGAGAAGAAGAGCGGCCTGCGCGTGCACGGCCGCACGGGGGAGCCGTGTCCGGTGTGCGGGGACACCGTCCGCGAGGTGTCCTTCGCCGACTCCTCGCTGCAGTACTGCCCGACGTGCCAGACGGGCGGGAAGCCGCTGGCGGACCGGAGGATGTCGCGCCTGCTGAAGTGAGCGGGCGACCGGACCGGGCCCCTCGCGCGGACCCGCCGCGCCCGGGGGCATGACGCGGGCTCGCGGGGCAGGGCCGTCAGCCGCCGTCGCCCCTCCGCCGCCCGCACCTCGTGGCGGCCGGGTGGCCGCCGGGCGCAGGTCCGAGTCGTCTCGCGTGCGGACGGTGCGGCCCCGCGTCCGCCACGTCGTGACCGTGCGTTCCGAGCCGATCCTGCCGACGGCGGTCAGCACGCGGACGCGCGGGTCCGCAGCCGGGGTCCCGTACGGCGAGGGCGGCCCCGGGGGCCCCGGCGCGGTCGCGCGTGGCGGGCGAGGCGGTGACACCGCCACCGCCACCGCCGTCCGCAGGGCACGTGGCCGTCACCACGGCAGCCGCTGCCCGCACAGCCGCCGCCCGCGACCACCGCGCGGTCGCGGGCGGTTCGCCGAGCGCGCGGCGCCGGTGTCGCGGTGCCGCTCCCGGCGCCCCGCCGGGCGCGCCGCTCAGAACAGGTGGATCGCGAGGTGTCCCAGCGGCAGGCCGAGCCGCCACGCCGGCGTCCACACCTTCGGCCCGTCCTCCTCGCCCGGCAGCGCCCCGCCGCCCGGTACGGCGTCGAGGTCGGGGGCGAGCAGCTCGGTCTCCTCCAGCCAGCGCCAGGCCAGCTCCGCGAGTTCGAGGTCGGGCCCGGGGCCGCCTGCCGCCTCGGCGTCCTCGATGAGCAGCGCCATCCGCTCACGCACCCAGTCGAGCCAGAGCTGGTCGTACTCCGTCAGGGAGAGCCAGGTCTCCATCTGGGTGATGACCCGGATGCCGGACAGTTCGCCTCTGTGGTCCGAGAGGAAGACCGTCAGGGCGAGCGCGTCGCGCCCCGCGCGGTACTCGAACGACGTGGGCGGCATCAGATCGCCGGTGCGCAGCAGCTCGTCGGCGATGTACTCGGCGTACAACCACGCCATGGGCACCGCCAGTCCGCCGTCCTGGGGGCCCTCCGTGTTTCCTCTGCTCTCGTGCAGCATCCAGCTCCGCCTTCCTCCGGTCCGTGCGCGTCACCGGCCTCTGGCCCCCCACCCCGGAACACGGATGAGAACAGCCGATTACCCGAAGGGGGTGCCGAGCAAGGCGCTTTACGGAGCCTTGACCCGGCCCACGGTTTCACCGCAGGTCGGCGGGGGCGTGTTGTTCGCGTCACAGGGGGAGGCGGTTTGACTCCGTTTCAGGGACTGCGGCGGCATTGCTCCTTGATTAATCATTAAGTACGTATGTGGATTCATCTGGCCGGATACCGCCCTATCGACGGAGCCAGATCGATGACGCAGCGCGCAGGCAGTTCACGGGACACTCGGACCGCAGGCACCCCGGGCGCCCCATGGCGCACAGGGTTCACGGGGCGGGTCCCGCGAGCGGCGGCCGTGGCGGCGGTGGCCCTGGTGGCGACGGGCTGCTCCGTGCAGCCGTACGACGGACCTTCCTGGTGGGCGTCCCCGAGCGGCTCCGCCCCGGAGGCGGACCGCCGCCCGGCGGGCGGCAGCACGGCCGGGGGGCGCGGCTTCACCCTGGTCGCCTCCGGCGACGTACTGCCGCACGCCGCGCTCATCCGCCAGGCCAAGGTGGACGCGGGCGGCGACGGCTACGACTTCGCACCGATGCTGGCGGGCGCCAAGCCGGTCGTCGCCGAGGCCGACCTGGCCATCTGCCACATGGAGACGGTGTACGGCGCGAACGGCGACTACACCGGCTACCCCTCCTTCAAGTCCCCGCCCCAGGTGGCCCGCGCCCTCAGGGCCACCGGGTACGACGCGTGCTCCACCGCCTCCAACCACTCCCTGGACGACGGGGCGGCCGGCATCCGCCGCACGCTCGACGCCCTCGACGAGGCGGGGGTCAGGCACGCGGGCTCGGCCCGCACCGCCGCCGAGGACAAGGAGCCCGCGTGGTTGCACGCGGGCGGCGCGAAGGTCGCGCAGCTCGCGTACACGTACGGCACGAACGGCTATCCGCTGCCCGAGGGCAAGCCGTGGTCGGTCGACCTGATCGACCGCGAGAAGATCGTCGCCGACGCGCGGGCGGCGCGCCGGGCGGGCGCGGACGTGGTCGTCGTCAGCATGCACTGGGGCACGGAGTGGCAGGACGCCCCCGACCGGCGCCAGCTCACCCTCGGCAAGCGGCTCACGGCCTCACGCACGGGCACGCGCCCGGACATCGACCTCATCATCGGCACCCACGCGCACGTCCCCCAGGCGTACGAGAAGGTCAACGGCACCTGGGTCGTCTACGGCATGGGCGACCAGATCGCCAACAGCATGATCAACCACCAGGGCGTCCGCGACCCGCGCGGCAACCAGGGCTCCATCGGCCGCTTCACCTTCGCCCCGCCCGCCGAACCCGGCGGGAGATGGGCGGTGAGCAAGGCGGAGTTCGTTCCGATGTGGTTCGACACCCGCGTCATGCGTGTCGTCAACCTCAACAGAGCCCTGGCCCAGGGGGCGGACGTGGCCGCCACCCGGGACCGCATCCGCCGGATCGTCCTGAGCCGGGGGGCGGCGAAGAGCGGCCTGCGGATGGGCCGGTAGGCGCGGCCGTCCGGTCCCCGGGGCGGCGCGTCACC
This sequence comes from Streptomyces sp. NPDC050703, assembly GCF_040654435.1. Classification (NCBI taxonomy): domain Bacteria; kingdom Bacillati; phylum Actinomycetota; class Actinomycetes; order Kitasatosporales; family Streptomycetaceae; genus Streptomyces; species Streptomyces sp. NPDC050703. The sequence continues at coordinate 36,804 of NZ_JBFAHX010000031.1, read as the reverse complement.
CGCCGCCGGCGCGCTCCGCCTTCGCCAGCTCCGACTTCCGGTACGAGTAGGCGAAGTAGATCACCAGGCCGAGCGCGAACCAGATGCCGAAGCGGACCCAGGTCTGCCACTGGAGGAACGTGATCAGCCAGATGGAGAAGACGACACCGATCGCGGGGACCACCGGCATTCCGGGGCAGCGGAAGGTGCGCGGCAGCCCGGGCTGCTTGTAGCGCAGCACGATCACCGCGACGCACACCACGACGAACGCCAGCAGGATGCCGATGTTGGTCAGCTCGGCCGCCTCACCGATCGGCAGGAACCCGGCGATGGCGGCCGACGCGAAGCCGACGATCCACGTCACCCGCGTCGGCACGTGCCGGGTCGCGTGGGTCTTCGCGAACCACTTGGGCAGCAGTCCGTCGCGGCTCATGGAGAACCAGACACGCGTCACCCCCAGCATGAACGTGAACATCACGGTGAGGATGCCGATGATGGCGCCGACGGCGATCACGTCGGCGAGCCCGCCGAGCCCCACCGACTTGAAGGCGCTGGAGAACCCGCTCTCCGGGTCGATGTCCTTGAAGTCCTGCATGCCGGTCAGCACCAGGCACGCCAGGACGTACAGCACCATCGAGACGGCGAGGGAGTAGAGGATCGCCTTCGGCATGTGGCGCTGGGCGTCCTTGGACTCCTCGGCGGCGGTGCTCATCGCGTCGTAGCCGAAGACCGCGAAGAACACGGTCGCCGCGCCCGTGAACGCGCCGCTGACACCGAAGGGGAAGAACGGCTGGTAGTTTCCGGTGTTCACGTGGAAGAACCCGACGCCGATCACGACCAGCACGACCAGGACCTTCAGGACCACCACGACCATCTCGAAGCGCGCCGCGTTCTTGATCCCCAGCGTGAGCAGATACGCGATGAGCAGGCAGAGCAGCGCCGCGAAGAGGTCGACCCTGTGGCCGTCGCCCGTGCCCGGCGCGCCCAGCATCCAGGTGGGCAGTTCGGCGCCCATGTCGTTCAGGAGGAAGTTGAAGTAGCCGGAGATGCCGATCGCGACCACCGCCACGATCGCCGTGTACTCCAGGAGCAGGTCCCACCCGATGAACCAGCCCGTGATCTCGCCGAGCACCACATAGCCGTACGTGTACGCCGACCCCGCCTTCGGGATGAGCCCCGCGAACTCGGCGTACGAGAACGCCGCCGCCGCGCTCGCGACGCCCGCGATGAGGAACGAGATCAGGACCGCGGGCCCGGCCTTCTCGTTCGCCACGGTGCCGGCCAGCGTGAAGATGCCGGCGCCGATGATGCCGCCGACCCCGATCGCGGTGAGCTGCCAGAGGCCGAGCGAGCGGGTGAGCCCGCCGCCCGAGACCTCCGAGTCGTCGATGTGCTCGATGGGCTTGCGGCGCAGCACGCCCTTGCCCCTCCGGAGTTCCGCCATGAGCTCCACCTCTTCGCGAACGCGACCGGCTGATGGCGGATCATGATGGCCCAGCCTGGGCCCGTACGGAAGACGCCACACCCGCGCGGCTCACGGCACGGCGTACGGCCCCGCTCACGGCACGACGGTGACCGGCCAGCGCCCCGCCTTGACGAGTCGGACGGCGACGGAGCCGACGATGCGGTGGCCCGCCTGCTCGGAGGCGCCGACGACGACCGCGTCCGCCTTCAGGTCGTCGGCGGCGGTGACGAGACCGCTGTAGGGGTCGCCGCGGAAGGTGTGGAACTCCCACCGGACGTCGAATATGTCCTTCACCCGCTCGGCCGCGTCCCGGATCTCGGTGATGAGCCCCTCGGCGATCTCGTCCGTGGTCTCGGCGATCGGCGCGCCGAGCGCCGCCCCGGCCGCCATCACCGGCTGGATGTAGACGACGGCGAGCAGGGCACGCTGCCGCCGCGCCAGCCCTCCGGCATACGCGGCGGCACGCAGGGAGGACGCGGAACCGTCGACTCCGACGACGATCACCTTGGGCCCGTCGGTGCCGCGCTCGAACTGGTGGGACTGGTCATCACTCACGCCGAGAGGTTAACGGAGCGGACGGAGGACCCCGCGGGCAGCCGTCCCCTTCCCCCGTTTCCCCCGTCCCCGCCCGGTGGCCGCCGCGTCTGATCGGGTGCATTCCGCGGGCGTCCCGTGTTGGTGTGCCGTGCGGGTCATCGGCCATGCGACGGATGACTCATGAAAGACGATGAGCTGACTTCGGGGCGCCGACTGGTGCTCCGCGCCGCCGCGGCCCTCGGCCTCGCCGCCACCGCGGGCTGCGCGGACCGCCCGGCGGCCCCCACGCCCGCCGGCGGCCCCGCCGCGGGCGCGCCGGCCGCGGGGGCGCACCGGTCCTACGGGTACCGCCTCCAGCCCTTCGCCGGGAACGGGCCCCCGCGCGCCACCCGCGCCCTGCCCCGGGTGCGCGAGGCGCCGATCCTGCGCGTGGACGGGCGGCGGCGCTCGATGGTGCTGACGTTCGACGACGGCCCCGACCCCCGCTACACCCCCGGCATCCTGCGCACGCTGCGCGCGTACGACGTGCGCGCCATGTTCTTCGTGTGCGGGGAGATGGCCGCCGGCAACAAGGACCTCCTGCGCGAGATGGCCGACGACGGCCACGTGATCGGCAACCACACCTGGACCCACCCCCTGCTGACCCGGCTCGACCGCTCCTCGACGCGCGACGAGATCGAGCGCACCAGCGACGTCGTCGAGGACATCGTCGGTGCCTACCCCGCCTGGTTCAGGGCCCCCTACGGCGCCTGGAACCGCAACGCCTTCCAGCTGGGCGCCGAGCTGGGCATGGAACCGCTCGCCTGGACCGTCGACACCCTGGACTGGACCGAGCCGGGCGCCGGGGCCATCGTCCGCCGCGTCCGCGCGGGGGCCGCGCCCGGCGTCGTGGTGCTCTCGCACGACGCGGGCGGCGACCGCACGGGCACGGTGGAGGCCCTCCGCGACTACCTTCCGGAACTCCTCGGCTCCGGCTACCGCATCACGCTGCCGAACCGCCACGAGGTGTGAGGCGGCACGGGGGAGCGGTCAGCCGTCAGCCGTCAGCCGTCAGCCGTGGACCGGGATGCGGCGCCGCCCGGCCGCCCGGGTCAGCGCACCTCGACCAGGCGGGCGAAGACGACGACGTTGCCGTCGTAACCGGTCTGCTCGGAGTAGCCGCCGCCGCAGGTGATGACGCGCAGCTCGGGGGTGCCGGAGTTCCCGTAGACCCGGCTGCCGGGGAAGTTCTCCTTGGAGAACACCTCGATGCCGTAGATCTCGAAGACCGCGGTCCTCTTGTCCTCGCGCCCGACCTCGACCCGGTTGCCCTTCTCCAGGGAACCGAGGCCGTAGAAGACGGCGGGGCCCCGCTGGTTGTCGACGTGGCCGACGATCACGGCCGTGCCCCTCTCGCCGGGCGCGACGGCGCCGGTGAACCAGCCCGCGAGGTTCGCGTCGTCGGGCGGCGGCGCGTCCACCCACCCCTCGGGGTCCAGGCCCACCGGCACGATCGGCGCGTCCACCCGGATGCCCTTGACGCGGATGCGCTCCGCGGGGGAGAAGGCCAGCGGGGCGGGGGCGCCGGGCCGGGCCTCGGGGGCGTGGTCCGCCGCCGCGGCGGACGCCGGCTGCGGGGGGCCCACGTCGAACTCCCCCGATCCGTTGCGGATCAGCGCGAGGCCGGTGAGCAGGACGAGCGCCATGACACCCCACGGGGCGCGCTTCTTCTGCCTCTCCTGCTCCTGGAACCTGCGATCGTCGTCGTCGGCGGGCTGGGGCGAAGGCATTCTCTGTCCCCTCTCAACGCGGCTGCGCGCCGCGTCCGTTGCGCGTACGAGAACGCTAAGCGCGGCGCGCGCGGCGTGCGAAAGGGCGGGAGCGAACGGGTGGTGCCCGCAGTGGTGGTGCGCCATCCGTGTCGGCCCGGGCCGGACCGCTGTGGCAGTCCGTGACCTGCGGCGATGCCGGGTCGCGCGGACATGCCCCGGCGTGTCGCCTCACCAGGACGGCCGAGCGCCGACATGCGGTCCCGCGCACGGCACCCGAATGTCGGACCGGGAGGCGCTCTCGCCGATCGACCGGGGACGGTATCCCCGGGGCGCCTTCCGCGGAGGATTGCCATGCGTACCTCTCGTGTGCGAACAACGCTCGCGGTCGCGGTCGCGACCGGCGCCGTCGTCGGGCTCGCCGCCCCGGCCGCGTCGGCGTGGGCCGACCCGACCAACATCGTGGCGATGCCCAGTGTGATCCCCAGGGGAGGCCAGCTGACGGTGACGGTCGACGGCTCGTCCTGCCGGAGCGGCGGCAAGGTCACCTCGCGCGCCTTCCCGGACGCCTACCTGCGCCCGCTGCGGAACAGCACCACGTCGAGCGCGACCGCCGTCGTCCACCGGAACGCCTCCCCCGGCACCTACGACATCACGGCCCACTGCGGCGGCAGGACGCTCACCCGCCCGGCCGCGTTCACCGTCATCCACGGCGGTGTGCGCGGCGGCTTCGGCGGCGGCACGCACTCCGGGGCGACCACCACGGACATGGCGATCGGCAGTGCCCTGGTGGGGGCCGCGTTGGTCGGCGGCGGGGTGTTCTGGATGCGCCGCCGGTCGGAGAAGAAGGTCTGAGCGGGCGCCGGAGCCCCGGCCGGACCGGCGTGCCGCGGTCCGGCCCTCAGGAGTCGTCCTCGCCGGGGCGGCGGCGGGCCTTGTGGTACGCGGTGCCGACGGCGCCCAGGATCAGCGCGGCGCCGAGGGCGATCTCCTGGGCGTCGAGACCGCCGAGGCTGCCGCCGGTGCCCGCCTTCACGCCCTTGTCGGCCGGCTGCTCGGGGCGGTGGTGCTCCGGCCTGCCGTGGTCGCCGTCCCGGCCGGTGGCGATGGTGAGGTCGGTCTTGCCGATCTCGCCCTTGCAGTCGAACGTCACCTCGTACATGGCGCCGGGCTTGGCGTCCCAGAACACCTGTGCGGTGGTGGACGCCTGCCCCCGCGGGATGTGGGCGTCGTCGAAGACGCCGGAGGTGACCTTGGTGTCGCCGTCGCAGCTGTCGACGCCGAGCGTGACCTGACCGCCCGCGGCCACGGTCGAGGGCGTCACGCGGAAGCCGAACGACGTGATGTCGTTGTTCGCCTCGTTCGCCTCGCCCGTGACGGCCGCCGAGGCCGGCGGGACCGCGAGCGTCAGGAGGGAAGCGGTGAGCAGGGCGGCCGAAGCGACGCGTATCGCGCGCATGGTGATCCTCCGGTGTCTCCGAGGAGCAGCTGCGGACCTTCTTCCGCTCTCGCCTGACATGCACCTCGATGCCGGAAACGCTAGGTATGGTCCGTGCGGGCCGCGATCGGTGTCGTGCGAACGGGGTAACGGGGTCCGCCGGGCGGGCGAACACGGCGGCGTGGCGCCGCGTGGGGGAGGGGCCGGTGTGCGAAGGCCCGCGGCGGCCCGCCCGAGCCCGTTCCGCGTCGACGGTCCCTCGGGCCGGTCCCGCGGCGATGGTCCCCCGGTCGGTGCCGGGGCGATGGCCCCTCGGTCAGTCCCGCGGTGCCGTCCAGAGGTGGCGCCCGCCGCGCCACTCGACGAGGTGCGGGTCGTCGAGCGCGACGTCGGCCTCGCCGAGGCCCGCGCGGCACAGGAGTTCCACGAGGTCGCGGTCGCTGCGGGCGACACCGGCGTCGCCGCCGCGCACGGTGACCCGCCGCCCGCCGTCGGGGTCGGGCGGGTGGACGACGATCGGTGAATGCCAGGGCATGGAATACAGGATGCGCCGCGCGGGCCCGCGGCGCATCGGAATTCACGGCCATGATGGCGGGGGAGCGGCCCCGCCGGCTCAGCCGCCGAGCTGCGAGAGCAGTTCCCGCAGTGGTTCCGCGTTCGCGGCGACGCCCCGGCTGTAGGGGGAGTCGAAGTCCCAGATGAGGAAGAGCAGGAACGCGAAGAGCGCGGAGAAGATGCCGGCGAGGAGCAGTTCGCGCGGCGTGCGGCGGATCTGCAGGGCGAAGATCATGCCGATGGTGACCAGGCCGCCGATGACCAGGCCGAACCAGACCACACCGGGCATGGTCGCCCCCGTGCTGTCCGCGCGGGAGCTGCGGGCGTCGTCCGCAGCCGCCACCGCGTCGACGAGCGGCTGGTACGTCTGCGCCTCGTGGTCCGACGCGGGCCGGTAGTCGGTGACGTCCTGCCGCACCTGACGGAGCAACAGGCGCCCCCGGTCGGTGAGTTCGCCCTTGTCGGCCATGGTGTCCCACTCCTTGGTGACGACATGGCTGACATAGGAGTGGACATCGGCACGAATACGGTCACGGACGTCGTCCGGATAGGCGTCGGCCCGCTCCGAGACCTCGTGCAGCGCCTGGGCCTCCTGGCGTACGTACTCCTGTGCGGCGCCGCGGGCCTCCCAGACGCCCGCGATGGCGAGACCCAGGACGATGGCGTAGACGACGCCGATCATCATGGTCATGTACTCGATGACGTCGGGGGTGTCCGACGCGTCGTAGTCCTCGCCGGTCCTGCGGTGCCGCAGGAGGGTCACGATGAGCACGACACCGCATGCGGCCACCATCGCGAGGGTGAGAACAAGCCATTCCGACATGGGGACCTCCGACGGTCAGCGCGGGCGGAGCGCGGCGGCGGCCAGTACCGCGGGCGCCGTGATGAGCAGGGTGAGCGTGACGATGGACGGGCCGTTGCGGGGTGGTGACTTGCGCGGTTGGGCGCGGTATGAGGGGTAGGTCACTGGTTGGGGCTTTTCCGTCGTCCTGGAAGGGGTGGGCTTCGGCTTCGGCTCGGGCTTCGCCGCGGGCGGCGCGGGTGCGGGCGCGCGTGGCGTCGGGGTCGGCGAAGACGCCGGGGCGGGCGTCGACTCGGGGACCACCGGCTTCTGGACCGCCGGCTTCGGGGTCGCCGACCGCGGGGGCGGTGAAGACGCGGGTGGCGACGGGGACGTGGGCGGCGGTCCGGGGCGCGGGGGCGGCTTCGGCCGGTGCGTGGGACCGGCGTGGCAGTGGGCGCCGTCACCCGCGACGGCCCAGTTGTCGCCGCCCGAAGCACCCCCGCCCTGGTCGATGGACGCGTAGCCGCAGTCGCCCGCCCTGGCCGTGCCGGTGGCCGCCGGGGCGCCGATCAGTATCGCCAGGGCGAGGAGCGCCAACACGCGGGTCACCAGGGGCGGTAAGGCCCGATAAGTTCCGTGCACGACGGAGAGCATGGGCGGCGGGCACGCCCGGCACGCCGTGACCGCCCCGGAATGACCCGAAGGGGGGAGACGGCCCGCCAGGAGGTTTGACGAGCGCGAGCACGGGTGGCCGCACCCCTCCGGGCGCCTCCGACGTGCCCCCTTGTCGTGGCCCCCGCGCAAAGAATCTTGCGGCCCCGTTGAACGCGCCGCCGGTCTCCGCCCGTACCTAGAGCCATGTGTGACGCAATCGGCGCCACAACACCCCAGCGCACAGCGGGAGTTCAGAGATGCGGCACCCCACACACCGGGCCGGGCGGAGCGCCTCGCTGGTAGCGACGGCTGCGGCCCTGCTGGCCCTGACGACGGCGTGCGGACAGGAGAAGGGCGACCAGTCCCCGAACGGGCGGAACGTGGGCAACGAGGCGCCGGCCCAGGGCGGTTACGGCGCGGGCGACGACGGCTACGGCACCGAGAAGGACGCCGGGAAGGACGCGGGGAAGGAAGCCGAGAAGGGCGCCGACGAGGCCGCCGAGCCGAAGGCCGCCGGACAACTCGCGGTGTGGGACAGCAAGAAGCTCGGCCAGGTCGTCACGGACAGCGGGGGCTTCACGCTCTACCGCTTCGACAAGGACACCGCCCAGCCGCCCAAGTCCACCTGCGACGCGGCCTGCCTCAAGGTCTGGCCGGCCGTCGCCGCCGACGGGGCCAAGGCCGCACCGGGCGTCGACGGGTCACTGCTCGGCGAGGTCACGGCCGCGGACGGCACCAAGCAGCTCACCATCGACGGCCGGCCGATGTACCGCTACGCCAAGGACACCGGGCCCGGTGACGCCAAGGGGCAGGGCGTGGGCGGCACGTGGTACGCCGCGGCCCCCGACGGCGAGAAGGCGTCCGCGCGGGCGGCCGGGCCCGCCCCGGCAGGGACCGCGCCCGCCGACCCCGCGGGCCTGTCGACCCGCGAGGACCCCGAGCTGGGCGAGATCGTCGTCGACAAGAACGGCATGACGGTCTACCGCTTCACCAAGGACTCGGCCTGGCCCATCAGGTCGAACTGCGTGGGTGCCTGCGCCGAGAAGTGGCCCGCCGTGGCCCCCGTGCCCAAGGCCGACGCCGAGGGCATCCGCGAGAAGGGCTACATGACCTACGACCGCCCGGACGGCGGGAAGCAGCAGACGATCGACTGCTGGCCGCTGTACACCTTCTCCGGCGACAAGAAGCCCGGCGACACCAACGGGCAGGGCGTCGGCGGCACCTGGTACGCCGCGAGCCCCGAGGGCAAGGCGGTGGGCGCCCCCGAGTAACCCCCCACGGGTCCGGCCGGCCCGTCCCCCTCATCATGAGGAGGGACGGGCCGGTCGCGGTGCGTCGCGGGGCACTTGCCCAAGGCAGTGACCGAGAACGGACGACCAATTTCCGTTTTGACTCGCTCCGTTGGCGGGCGATCAGTAGCCTCACCCTCGAACAACGGATCGCCCCCCGCATCCCCTACGTCTTGGAGTCTTGATGGAGCGTCCCGCCTGGGCCCCGCCGGGCATCGACATCTCGATGCCGAGCGTGTCCCGCATCTACGACTACTACCTGGGCGGTTCGCACAACTTCGAGGTGGACAGGGAGGCGGCCCGCAAGGCCATGGAGTTCATGCCGGGCCTGCCGAAGGTCATGCAGGCGAACAGGGCCTTCATGCGGCGCGCGGTGCGCTACGCCGTGGCGCACGGCGTCACCCAGTTCCTCGACATCGGCTCCGGCATCCCGACCTTCGGCAACGTCCACGAGGTCGCGCGGCAGGCCCACGACGAGGCGCGCGTCATGTACGTCGACCACGACCCGGTGGCCGTCGCCCACAGCGAGGCGGTGCTCGACGGCTGCGACCACGCCGGGGTCATCGCCGCCGACCTGCGCAAACCGCAGGACATCCTCGGCAGCCCCGAGGTCGGCGCGCTGCTCGACCTGGACCGTCCCACGGCTCTCCTGCTCGTCGCCGTCCTGCACTTCGTCGAGGACGCGTACGATCCTTGTGCGGCGGTCGCGGAGCTGCGGGACGGACTCGCCCCCGGCAGCCTGATCGTCCTCACCCACGCCTCGTACGAAGGGATTCCGGTTCCCCCCGAGCAGGCCGGCCGGACGGTCGGTGTATACAAGGACATCCGCAATCCGCTGATCATGCGCTCGCGCGACGAGATAGCACGGTTCTTCGAGGGATACGACATGGTGGAACCCGGCCTGGTGCCGATGCCGCACTGGCGGCCCGACACCGCGCCCGAGGAGGAGGACCCGTATTCCTTCTCGGGGTTCGCGGGCGTGGGGCGGAAGCGTTGAGCGGCGAGCCGGACGGGCCCGAGGGAAGACTGCGCAGGTTCGCCACCATCTGGAGCCGGGCGATCTTCCCCGCCACGGCGACCTCGCTGACGCGGCCGGAGTTCGAGCTGCAACTGGTGCCGCTCGCCCGCCGTCTGCGCGACGCCCTGCAGGACCGGGTCTTCGACGCGGCGGAGGGCCAGGCCGTCGGCGCCGCCCTGGTCGGCACGCACTGCACCGAGCCCGAGGCGCTCAGCCGCACGCTCGACTGCGTCGAGGCCTACCTGGTCCTGTACTGCGGCGGCGACGGACCCCGCGAGGAGCTGCGGGCCCGCTGCGCGCGCATCCAGCACTCCATGGCCGCGGGCTTCGCCCAGGCTCTGCGGGAGCGCACCCTCGCCGAGCAGGAGGCGATCTCCCGCGCCGCCCTCAGCGCGCGCAGTGCCGTCGCCGAGGCCCTGCACGCCAGCGAGGCACGCTTCCGCGCGGTGTTCCACGGCGCCGCGATCGGCATCGGCATCGCCGACCTCGACGGCACGGTCCTTGAGGTGAACGACGCCCTGATCCGCATGTTCGGCGGCCTCGAACAGCACCTGCGCGGGCGGAACGTGGGCGAGTGGACCCACCCCGACGACTCGCCCCACGTATGGCGGCTCTACGAGGAACTGGTGCGCGGTGAGCGCGAGCACTACCGCGTGGAGAAGGCCTTCTACCGCCCCGACGGCACCGTCCTGTGGACCAACCTGACGGTGTCGCTGCTGCGGGACGCCGACGGCGTGCCGCAGTACCAGCTCGCGCTGATGGAGGACACCACCGAGCGCCGCCTGCTCAATCTGCGCCTGCGCTACGAGGCGACGCACGACGCGCTCACCGGCCTGCCCAACCGCACCCTCTTCTTCGAGCGCCTGGAGAAGGCACTCTCCGCCGGGCAGGACGCCCGCTTCGGGCTCTGCTACCTCGACCTCGACGGCTTCAAGACCGTCAACGACAGCCTCGGGCACGCGGCGGGCGACCGGCTGCTCGTCGAGGTCGCCGACCGGCTGCAGTCCTGCGCGACCGCGCCCGGCGAGATGGTGGCCCGCCTCGGCGGCGACGAGTTCGTGGCGCTCACCACCGGGCCCGACACGGAGACCGAGGTCGACGAGCTCGCGGGCCGCATCATGAACGCCCTCGCCACGCCGGTCCGCGTCGACGGCCGCGAGCTGACCGTGCGCGGCAGCATCGGCATCGTCGAGGGCCCCGCGGGCGAGCGCGGCGCGGCGGAGGTGCTGCGCAGCGCCGACATCACGATGTACCGCGCGAAGTCCGCCGGCGGCAACCGCTACGAACTCGCCGACCCCGAGGCCGACGCCCGCGCCATCACCCGGCACGGCCTGACCACCGCGCTGCCCGCGGCCCTCGAACGCGGCGAGTTCTTCATCGAGTACCAGCCGCTCGTGCACCTCGGCGACGGCAGCGTGCGCGGCGCGGAGGCGCTGGTCCGGTGGCTGCACCCGCAGCACGGCATCATCGGCCCCGACCGGTTCATCCCGCTCGCCGAGCACACCGGCCTCATCGTGCCGCTCGGCCGCTGGGTCCTTGAGGAGTCGGTGCGCCAGGCCAGGATGTGGGAGACCCGGCACAGCGACGCCGGGCCGCTGCGGGTCAACGTCAACCTCTCGCCGATGCAGCTCACGCACCCGAACCTGGTCTCCGACACGGTCGACATCCTGGAGCGCGAGGGCCTCGCGCCGGGCGCGCTCTGCCTGGAGGTCACCGAGTCCGCGTTGATAGGGGCCGACGACGACCTGCTCAAGCCGTTGCGCAGGCTCGCCGAGATGGGCGTGGACATCGCGCTCGACGACTTCGGCACGGGCTACTCCAACCTCGCCAACCTGCGCAGGCTCCCGGTGAGCGTCCTCAAGCTGGACCGCTCCTTCACGCAGGGCATGCAGCACTTCCCCGCCGACCCCGTCGACCTGAAGATCGTCGAGGGCATCGTGGCCCTGGCCCACAGCCTGGACCTCGCGGTCACGGTGGAGGGCGTCGAGACGGGCCACCAGGCCGACCAGCTCCGCGAGCTGGGCTGCGACACGGCCCAGGGCTGGTACTACGCCCGGCCGGGACCACCGGACCGCCTGCACCAGCTGGCGCTCCTCGACGCGACGGGCTGAGCCGTGATCCGCTGGGCATACGCCTTCGTCGACCGGCCGCGCGACGCCTTCCCCCGGGCGTGCGCCTTCTGGACCGCGGTCACCGGTACCCGCCTGTCCGCACCCCGCGGCCCGGACGGCGAGTTCGTGACGCTGCTGCCGCACGGCCCCGCCGACGCGTGCCTGAAGGCGCAGGCCGTGGCGGCGGGACCCGGCGGCGCGCACATCGACCTGGCGGTGGACGACCCCGCCGCCACGGCCGAGGAGGCCCGGCGGCTCGGCGCCGCCCCGCTCCACACGGAGCCCGGCCTCGAAGTGCTCCGCTCACCGGGCGGCCAGTCGTTCTGCCTCGTCGCCTGGGCGGGCGAGGCATCCCGTCCGGCGCCGACCGCCGCGCCGGACGGCACCCTCAGCCTCCTGGACCAGGTGTGCCTGGACGTGCCCCCGGAGGCGTACGACGCGGAGGCCGCCTTCTGGGCGGCCCTCACGGCCTGGCGGCCGGTCCCGGGCAGCCGTCCCGAATTCCTCGACCTGGAGCCGCCCGCACACGTGCCGGTCCGGCTGCTCCTCCAGCGCCTGGACACCCCGGGACCCGCGGGCGCCCACCTCGACCTGTCCTGCGCCGACCCGGACGCGGTGCGCGCCTGGCACCAGGGCCTCGGCGCGACGTTCGTCTCCCGCGGCGCGCACTGGCTGGTGATGCGGGACCCGGCGGGCGGCGTGTACTGCCTGACGGGGCGCGACCCGAGGACGGGACGGGTGCGGCGGCGGGCGGGCGCCGCGGGCGGCTGACTCAGCGATCGAGGAGCATCCGCTGCAGCTCCCGTGCCGCCCGGGGCGGGGCGACGTCGCTGCGGTGGGCCAGGGCGATGGTGCGGTGCAGGCCGGGGCCCGCCAGGGGCGTCATCCGCAGGTCGGCGCCGGAGCGTTCGGCGACCATGCGGGGGACCACCGCGAGGCCGAGGCCCGCGCGGACGAAGCCGAGGACCGCGTCCATCTCGCCCCCCTCCACCGCGAACTCCGGCTCGAAGCCCGCCGCGCGGCAGGCGGCGACGGTGAGTTCCCGCAGGTCGTAGCCGTGGCGGAACATCACGAGCCGTTCGCCCTGGAGGTCGGCGATCCGCACCCTCCTGCCCAGGCCGCGTCTCCGCGGCGACGCGACCACCACCAGGTCCTCGCGCAGCAGCTCCACCGTGGTGAGCGCGGGTGACGGCGAGGGCAGTGGCAGGACCACGAGCGCCAGGTCCAGGGCGCCGCGCGCCAGCTCGCGGACCAGGTCGTGGGAGCCGCTCTCCTCGACGAGCAGCTGGATGCCGGGGTGGCGGTCGTGGAAGGCGCGCAGCACCTCGGGGAGGAGCCCCGTGCACACGCTCGGCGTCGCCCCGAGGCGGATGCGGCCGCGGCGGAGCTGCGCGAGTTCCTGCACCTCGATGCGGGCGGTGTCGGCGTCGGCGAGGATGCGGCGGGCCAGCGGCAGCAGGGCCTCGCCCGCGTCGGTGAGCGCGATGTTGCCGCGGGCCCGGCTGAAGAGCTCCGCGCCCAGCTCCTTCTCCAGGGCCCTGATCTGCTGGGACAGCGACGGCTGCGCGACGTGGACCCGCTCGGCGGCCCGCGTGAAGTGCAGGGTCTCGGAGACGGCGACGAAATACTGGAGCTGCTGGAACTGCATACCCGGCACGATACGTGCGTCGATAGGGCCCGGCTATCAACATCAGCTGATCCATGTCTTGGACCGATCAGGAGCCGCGGCCGTAGCGTCCCCGACATGGCTCTGGCAACGCGGACGGACAAACGGCCGTCCATGACCCGTACGCTCTGGGACTCCTCCATCGGCAAGAAGACCGTCATGGCGGTGAGCGGCCTCATCATGCTGCTCTACCTGTTCGCGCACATGATCGGGAACCTGAAGATCTTCTTCGGCCCCGCCGAGATCAACCACTACGCGCACTGGCTGCGCACGGTCGGCGAGCCGTTCATGCACGACGAGTGGACGCTCTGGCTGGTCCGCGTGGTCCTCGTCGCCGCCGTCGTCGCCCACGCCACGTCCGCCTACCAGCTCAGCCGCCGCGACATCAGGGCCCGCCCCACCGCGTACGTCCACAAGAGGCGCGGCGCGGGCTTCGCGACCCGCACCATGCGCTGGGGCGGCGTCATCCTCGCCCTCTTCATCGTCTGGCACATCCTCGACCTGACGACCGGCACGGTGCACCCCGGCGGCTACGAGCACCTGCACCCGTACCAGAACATCATCGACACCTTCTCCACCTGGTACGGCAACGTCATCTACATCGTCGCCGTGACCGCCCTCGGCTTCCACGTCCGGCACGGACTGTGGAGCGCCGCACAGACCCTCGGCGTCGGCACCGCGACCCGCGACCGCGTCCTCAAGCCCCTCGCGGCGGGCCTCGCCCTCGTGCTGACCGCCGGCTTCGTCTCCGTACCCGTCGCCGTCATGACCGGACTGGTGAGCTGACCCATGAATCACTCCAGCGCCTACGCCGACTACACCACCGGCGGACCGCTCGCCGACACCAAGGCCCCCGGCGGGCCCATCGCGGACCGCTGGGACACCCGCCGCTTCCAGGCGAAGCTGGTCAACCCCGCCAACCGCCGCAAGCACACCGTCATCGTCGTCGGCACCGGTCTCGCGGGCGGCTCCGCAGGGGCCACACTCGCCGAACAGGGCTACCACGTCGTGCAGTTCTGCTACCAGGACTCGCCGCGCCGCGCCCACTCCATCGCCGCGCAGGGCGGCATCAACGCCGCGAAGAACTACCGCAACGACGGCGACTCCGTCCACCGCCTCTTCTACGACACCGTCAAGGGCGGCGACTTCCGCGCCCGCGAGTCCAACGTGCACCGCCTCGCGCAGATCTCCGTCGAGATCATCGACCAGTGCGTCGCGCAGGGCGTGCCGTTCGCCCGCGAGTACGGCGGACTCCTCGACACCCGCTCCTTCGGCGGTGTCCAGGTCTCCCGCACCTTCTACGCCCGCGGCCAGACCGGGCAGCAGCTCCTCCTCGGCGCGTACCAGGCGCTCAGCCGCCAGATCGCCGCGGGGAACGTCGAGATGCACCCCCGTACCGAGATGCTCGACCTCGTGGTGGTCGACGGGCGGGCGCGCGGCATCGTCGCCCGGGACCTGATCACCGGGAAGATCGACACCTACTTCGCCGACGCGGTGGTCCTCGCGTCCGGCGGCTACGGCAACGTCTTCTACCTGTCGACGAACGCCATGAACTCCAACGCCACCGCCGTCTGGCGCGCCCACCGGCGCGGCGCGTACTTCGCCAACCCCTGCTTCACCCAGATCCACCCCACCTGCATCCCGCGCACCGGCGACCACCAGTCCAAGCTCACCCTGATGAGCGAGTCGCTGCGCAACGACGGCCGGATCTGGGTGCCCAGGGCCAAGGGCGACGACCGCCCGCCGCACCAGATCCCCGAGGACGAGCGCGACTACTACCTGGAGCGGATCTACCCCTCCTTCGGCAACCTCGTGCCCCGCGACATCGCCTCGCGCGCCGCGAAGAACGTGTGCGACGAGGGGCGCGGGGTCGGCCCCGGGGGCCAGGGCGTCTACCTCGACTTCGCCGACGCCATCCGGCGGATGGGCAGGAAGGCCGTCGAGGAGAAGTACGGCAACCTCTTCGAGATGTACGAGCGGATCACCGCGGAGAACCCCTACGAGGTCCCCATGCGGATCTACCCCGCCGTGCACTACACGATGGGCGGCCTCTGGGTCGACTACGACCTCCAGACCACCGTGCCCGGCCTCTTCGCCGTCGGCGAGGCCAACTTCTCCGACCACGGCGCCAACCGGCTCGGCGCGAGCGCCCTCATGCAGGGCCTCGCCGACGGCTACTTCGTCCTGCCCTCCACCATCAACGACTACCTCGCGCGCCACCCGCACCACGACGAGGTGAGCGCCGAACACCCCGTCGTCCAGGACGTCCTCGCCGAGACCGAGGACCGGCTCAACCTGCTGCTCGCCGTCGACGGCGACCGCACGCCCGACTCCTTCCACCGCGAACTCGGCGAGGTCATGTGGGAGTTCTGCGGCATGGCCCGTACGGAGACGGGGCTGCGCAAGGCCCTGGAACGCATCCCGCAGATCCGCGAGGAGTTCTGGCGCCGCATCAAGGTCCCCGGCACCGGCGAGGAGTTCAACCAGTCCCTGGAGAAGGCCAACCGCGTCGTCGACTACCTCGAACTCGCCGAGCTGATGTGCCTCGACGCCCTGCACCGCGCCGAGTCCTGCGGCGGCCACTTCCGCGAGGAGTCCCAGACCCCCGACGGCGAGGCCGCCCGCGTCGACGAGGAGTTCTCCTACGCCGCGGCCTGGGAGTTCACCACCACCGGCGGCGCCCCCGTCCTGCACAAGGAAGACCTCGTCTTCGAGTACGTCCACCCCACCCAGCGGAGCTACGCATGAGGCTCACCCTGCGCGTCTGGCGCCAGAAGAACGCCGCCGCCGACGGCGCGATGTCCACCTACGAGGTGGACGGCATTTCCCGGGACATGTCCTTCCTGGAGATGCTGGACACCCTCAACGAAGAACTCATCGTCAAGGGCGAGGACCCCGTCGCCTTCGACCACGACTGCCGCGAGGGCATCTGCGGCGCCTGCTCGCTCGTCATCAACGGCGACGCCCACGGTCCCGAGCGCACCACCACCTGCCAGCTGCACATGCGGTCCTTCGAGGACGGCGACACCATCGACATCGAGCCGTGGCGCGCCTCCGCCTTCCCGGTCGTCAAGGACCTGGTGGTGGACCGCTCGGCCTTCGACCGGATCATCCAGTCCGGCGGCTACATCAGCGCCCCCACGGGTTCCGCGCCCGAGGCCCACGCCACGCCCGTGCCGAAGCCGGACGCCGACACCGCCTTCGAGCACGCCGAGTGCATCGGCTGCGGCGCCTGCGTCGCCGCCTGCCCCAACGGCTCCGCCATGCTGTTCACCTCGGCGAAGGTCAACCACCTCAACGTGCTGCCGCAGGGCGCGCCCGAGCGGGAGACGCGGGTCCTCGACATGGTGGCGCGGATGGACGAGGAGGGCTTCGGCGGCTGCACGCTCACCGGCGCCTGCGCCACAGCCTGCCCGAAGGGCATTCCGCTGCCGTCCATCTCCGCGATGAACAGGGAGTGGCTGCGGGCAACCCGGAAGGTGAGCCGGTAGGACCGGCTGCCGAGCACGCCGGCCGGCAAACCGGCGAAGGCGCGGCTGCGGGACGCCCACCGGGGCCGGTGATCACCCGTGGGCCGGCCCCAGGGCCCGCGCCAGATACGGCGCGGTGCGGCTGCCCCCGGCGCGGGCCACCTCGGCCGGGGGGCCCTCCGCCACGATCTCGCCGCCCCGGTCGCCGCCGCCGGGGCCGAGGTCGATCACCCAGTCCGCGCCCGCCACGACCGCCATGTCGTGCTCGACGACGACCACCGAGTTCCCCGCGTCGACCAGCTCGTGCAGCCGACGGGTGAGGAGTTCCACGTCGGCCGGGTGCAGCCCCGTCGTGGGCTCGTCGAGGAGGTACAGGGTGTGGCCGCGCCGGGCCCGCTGCAGCTCGCTCGCCAGCTTGATGCGCTGGGCCTCGCCGCCCGACAGCTCCGTGGCGGGCTGGCCGAGCCGCAGATAGCCGAGCCCCACGTCGAGGAGCGTGCGCAGGCTGCGGACGACGGCGGGCGTGCCGGTGTCCGCGAAGAAGTCCGCGGCGGCCTCCACGGTGAGGTCGAGCACGTGGGCGATGTTCTTCCCGTGGTACGTCACGTCGAGGGTCGCCGGGTTGTAGCGGGCGCCCGCGCAGTCCGGGCAGGGCGCGTACGTGCTCGGCAGGAAGAGCAGCTCGACGCTGACGAAGCCCTCGCCCTGGCAGGTCTCGCACCGCCCGCCCGCGACGTTGAAGGAGAACCGGCCGACGCCGTAGCCCCGCTCCCGCGCCTCGTCCGTGGCCGCGAACACCTTGCGCACGACGTCGAAGAGACCCGTGTAGGTGGCGAGGTTGGAGCGCGGCGTGCGGCCGATGGGCCTCTGGTCGACCCGCACGAGACGGCCGACCCCGTCCAGCTCCTCGGTGATCTCCCCGACGAGGGTGGACTTGCCCGAGCCCGAGACGCCCGTGACCGCGGTGAACGCGCCGAGCGGGAACTCCGCCGTCACCGCCCGCAGATTGTGCCGGGTGACCGGGCCGACCTTCAGCCGGTGCGTGGCGGTGCGGACCTCGCGCACCGGCGTGGGGGCGCCGGCGAAGAGGAAGCGGGCCGTCGCCGACTCCGGCACGGCTTCGAGGTCCGCCACCGGACCGCTGTGCAGCACCCGGCCGCCGTGCTCACCGGCCCGCGGCCCGACGTCGACGAGCCAGTCCGCGTGGCGCATGACGTCGAGGTGGTGCTCCACGACGAAGACGGAGTTGCCCGCGCCCTTCAGCCGGTCGAGGACGTCGAGCAGGGCCTCGGTGTCCGCCGGGTGCAGCCCCGCGGACGGCTCGTCGAGGACGTACACGACACCGAAGAGACCGGAGCGCAGCTGGGTCGCGAGGCGGAGCCGCTGCAGCTCGCCCGCCGAGAGGGTGGGGGTGGCGCGGTCCGGGCTGAGGTAGCCGAGGCCCAGCTCGGTGATGGTCGCGATGCGGGCAAGGAGGTCGCCGGTGAGGACACGGGCCGTCTCGGAGGCGCCCGCCGCGCCCGCGAGGACGTCCGCGAGCTCGGAGAGGGGGAGCGCGGCCAGCTCGGCGATGGTGCGGCCCGCGAAGGTGACGGCGAGGGCCTCCGGGCGCAGCCTGCTGCCGCGGCAGAGCGGGCAGGGGGTGCTCGCGAGGAAGCGCTCCGCCCTGGCGCGCAGCGTCTGGCTCCTGGAGTCCGCGAAGGTCTTCAGCACATAGCGGCGGGCACTCATGTACGTGCCCTGGTAGGGGCGTTGGATGCGGCCCGCGTCGCGCACCGGGTGCACGGTCACCACGGGCTGCTCGTCGGTGAACAGAATCCACTCGCGGTCGGCCGCGGGCAGCTCGCGCCACGGGCGGTCGACGTCGTACCCGAGGGCGTCGAGGACGTCCCGCAGGTTCTTGCCCTGCCAGGCGCCCGGCCAGGCGGCGATGGCGCCCTCGCGGATGGAGAGCGAGGCGTCCGGGACGAGCAGTTCCTCGGTGGTGCGGTGCACACGGCCGAGACCGTGGCACTCCGGGCACGCGCCGGCCGCCGTGTTCGGCGAGAACGCGTCGGAGTCCAGCCGCTCGGCGCCCGCGGGGTAGTCGCCCGCCCGGGAGAAGAGCATCCGCAGGGAGTTGGACAGGGTGGTGACCGTGCCCACGGAGGAGCGGGACGACGGCGCCGCCCGCCGCTGCTGGAGCGAGACCGCGGGCGGCAGTCCGGTGATCTCGCCGACCTTGGGCGCGCCCACCTGGTGGATGAGCCGGCGGGCGTACGGGGCGACCGACTCGAAGTAGCGCCGCTGGGCCTCGGCGTAGATCGTCCCGAAGGCGAGCGAGGACTTCCCCGAGCCGGACACCCCGGTGAACACCGCGAGCACGTCACGCGGAACATCCACGTCGACGCCCCGCAGATTGTGCTCCCGGGCACCCCGGACGCGTACGAACGGATCGTGAGGGCTGTGCATGGGCGGTGCTCCGTACGCGGCTCGGGGACAAACCCCACGATTCTAGGCCGGGGCCGTCCGCGCGAGTCGGGGGGCCCGCTCGTCGAGGACCGTGCGCAGCCGCGCCGCCGCCGGGACGTCCGCGCAGCCCGCGAGGCCCAGCGCGTCGCGGAACTCCAGCGCCAGCAGGTCGAGGACCCGCCGCACCCCCGCCTCGCCCGCCAGTGCCAGGCCCCACAGCGCGGGACGGCCGAGCAGGACGCCGCGGGCGCCGAGCGCCAGGGCCCTGAGCACGTCCGTCCCGGAGCGGACGCCGCTGTCGAGCAGCACCTCGCAGCGGCCCGCCAGCGCCGCCACGACCTCCGGCAGCGCGACGGCGCTCGGCACCGCGCCGTCCAGCTGGCGGCCCCCGTGGTTGGACACCACCACCGCGTCCACCCCGCACTCGGCGGCACACACCGCGTCCTCCGCCGCCAGGACGCCCTTCAAGACCAGCGGCAGCCGCGTCACCGCCCGCAGCTCCTCGACCGCTGACCAGGTCAGGGCCGGGGAGAACGACGCCTCGGTGTGGGCGGCCAGCGCGGACGCGGCACCCGCGAGGACCCGGTGCGCCGCCGTGGGGCCGGGGGCGAGGTGGGCGGCGCGCACATGGTCCGGGAGCGCGAAGCGGTTGCGCACGTCCCGGAGCCTGCGGCCCATCCACGGCACGTCCACCGTGAGGACGACCGCCCGCGCCCCCGCGTCCTCGGCCCTGCGCACCAGGTCGAGGGCGCGCCCCGGCTCCCGCAGCCAGTACAGCTGGAACCAGACGGCCGCGCCCGTGGCGACGAGCCGCTCGACCGGCACACTGCTGAGGGTGCTCACGGTGAACGGCACGCCCGCCGCCCGCGCCGCCCGCGCCGCGGCGAGTTCGCCCTCCGGGTGCAGCAGGCGCTGGTAGGCGACGGGCGCGAGAGCCACCGGCAGCCGGCTCGGGCAGCCGAGCAGGGACGTCTCCGTCGCACACCGCGAGACGTCCCGCAGGACGCGGGGGACGAGCAGGACCCGGTCCAGGGCCGCGCGGTTGGCGTCGAGCGTCACCTCGGCACCGCTGCCCCCGCCCACGAAGTCCCTGACGTCCGCGGGCAGGACGGCGGCGGCGCGCTCCACGTCGGCCAGGCAGTGCACGTCGTCGAGACCGGTGACCGGCCCCGGCGGCGGCTCAACGCTGGTGGAAGCCACGCTGCTTGGTCCGCTCCAGCTCCACGGCCTCGTACAGCGCCTTGATGTTCGCGCTGCCGAAGGTCTCGGCGCCGCGTCGCTCGATGATCTCGAAGAACAGCGTGCCCCGGGGATGGGTCGACGCGGTGAAGATCTGGAAGAGCTGCCCGTCGTGGTCCTCGGCGGCGAGCACGTTGGTCGCCCGCAGGTCCGCGAGGCGCTCCGCGCTCAGCGCGACCCGCCGGCCGAGCAGGTCGTAGTACGAGGACGGGGTGCGCAGGAAGCCCACGCCGCGCGCGCCGAGGTCCCGCACCGAGTCCACCGCGTCGTGCGCGGAGAACGCCAGGTGCTGCACGCCCGCGCCCTGATGGCTCTTGAGGAACTCGTCGATCTGCCCGCTCGCGGCCGAGGTGTCCGGCTCGATGAGCGTCAGCGTCACGGTGCCCGACGCGCTCTGCACGGCCGTCGACTCCATCGCCTGGGCGCCGACGACGATGCGCTCCTGGAAGATGTCGCGGAAGCCGAGGGCCCGGCAGTAGTAGTCGACCATCGGGCCGAGGTCGCCCGCGTTCAGGCACACCGCGACGTGGTCGAGCTCGGACAGGCCCGCGTCACGGGCCGGTCCGCCGGGCGCGGGCGGCACGGGGACGTAGCCGACGGGCAGCCCCGGGCCCTCCCCGGGCGCGCGCTGGACGAGGGTGTGCACGACGTCCCCGAAGCCGCGGACCGCCGCCGTGACCGCGGGGCCGCCGCCCGTGTGCCGTTCGGGCTCGCGGTGCGCGAGGGCGCCTCGCGCCAGCGCGGCGCGGTAGGCCGCCTCGGGGTCGGCGGTGCGCAGGACGATGTCGGCGACGCCGTCGCCGTGACCCATCACGTACGCCGACGCGGGGTGCTGTTCCGACGTCGCCTGGGTGAGGACCAGCGTGATCCGGCCCTGGCGCAGCGCGACGCCCCGGTGGTCCGCGAAGGTGCCCGTGCCGACCACGGTGAAGCCGTACCCGTCGACCCAGGACGACCGCGCCGCCTCCAGATCCTCGACGTACATCTCGACATGGTCGATCGAGAGATCAGCCAGCGGATTCTCCGCCGTCGATAAAGAGCTCATGAATGTCTCCAGATCCGGAGAGAAATGAGTTTCTGGGACTCTACGATCCGGACCTCGTGTCCGACCACGAAGGAAATGGACGCGAGATACGGGATGGACGGCCCGCTTTGCCCGCGGGAACCGGCCAGAATAAAGTGGGCGGCCTTTCGGTTTATGGGCGATGTACTTTTCGAACGGGTGATGTTCAGTGATGCGCACCATGGCCGTCGTCGGCACCGGCCTCATCGGTACCTCCGTGGCGCTCGCCGTGAGCCGGCGGGGCGTGACGGTGTTCCTCTCCGACCGTGACCCGGCCGCCGAACGGACGGCCGCGGCCCTGGGCGCCGGCCTGGCGCGCCCGCCCGGCGAACCCGTCGACCTCGCCGTCATCGCCGTCCCGCCCAGCCAGGTCGGCGCCGTCCTCACCGAGGCACAGGAGCGCGGCGTCGCCCGTGCCTACACCGACGTGGCGAGCGTGAAGGCCGGGCCCGAGCGGGCCGCGCTGCGCCGCGCCCCCGAACCCGCCCGCTACGTCGGCGGCCACCCCCTGGCGGGCCGTGAGCGGTCCGGGCCCCTCGCCGCGCGGGCCGACCTCTTCGAGGGCCGCAACTGGGTGCTCACACCGTCCGGGCTGACCTCCGACGAAGCCTTCGAGCGGGCCCTTGAGCTGGTCGCGCTCTGCGACGCCCACCCGGTCGTGATGCACAGCGGCGACCACGACGCCGCCGTGGCCGTCACCTCCCACGTGCCGCATCTGATGGCCAGCCTGATGGCGGCCAGACTGGGGGAGGGGCCCGCCGGACTCGCGCGGGTCGCGGGGCAGGGGCTGCGCGACGCCACCCGCATCGCCGCGGGCGACTCCCGGCTCTGGGGCGACATCCTCCAGGCCAACGCCCCGGCCGTCGCGGGCGTGCTCAAGGACCTGCACGCCGACCTGTCCCGCCTGGTACCGGCGGTGGACGCGCTCGCCGGGGGCGGCGAGGCCGAGCGGGACCTCGGCATGCGGACCCTGGTGGACCTGCTCGACCGCGGCATCTCCGGGCTCGCCGGCATTCCGGCGGCGGGGCACGCCCGTACCGGTGACGGCCCCGGCGGCGTCGCCCGGGAGCGGCACGGCGTGCTGGTGAGGGTCGCGGAGCGCCCCGGCGAGCTGGCGCGGCTCATCGCCGCCGCGGCGGACCTGGGCGGCACCGCGGAGGACGCCCGCGCGGACATTTCCGGCGCGGGGCAGGGGCTCACCGTGCGGTTCGCCGCACCGGCAGGGACCGCCGACCGGCTCGTGACCGCGCTCGCCGCGGACGGCTGGGACGCCGTACGGGAGGACGGCGGCCACCCGGTGCGCGAGGGGAGCAAGGGGCACAGGGAAACGCGGATTCCGACCGCCTGACGGCGGCGGGCGTGTCCGGTTGCGTCCGGTCATGTCCAAGTGTGCGAAACATGCGGTTGGACGACGTTGGTGGACCGTGGGGATTCGTGTGACTCTGAGCGTCAGCCGCTGCATTTTTGATGGCCGCCGAAGCCTGGGGGAATTCCATGGCGGAACAGATCGCCGACAATTCCGAGCCTTTCCCGTACGAGGGTGCGCAGGGCACGGAATTCCCGCCCGAGAAGTCGCGGGGCGCAGCACAGGCCGACGGCCGCGCGTCCGCCGCGAACCGCGAGGCCTTCGGACTCATCGGCCTGCGCCAGGGCGCGCGGGACGGCCGGGCCGGGCGTCGCGGAGAGGCGAACGGCGCGCCGCCCGAGACCACGGTGAAGATCCTCGACCGCGGCTGGGCGGCACCCGTCGTGGTCGGCCCGCTCGACGCCCCGGCGCGCCCCGGCGGTGAACTCGCCGTCGTCAGGGCCGCCGCGGCGGCCGGCCTCCCCGCCGTGGTGAGCGCCTTCGCGGAGCGGAGCTTCGCCGAGCTCGCCTCGGCCGCCGACCTCCCGCCGTGGCTGCGGACCTACGCGTTCCGCGACCGGGACACCGCGCGCCACCTGAACGCGCGGGCCGAGGACGCCGGGTTCGGGGCGCTGCTCCTCGCGCTCGGCGACCGTGCCGACGTCCGCGCACGGCGCGTCGCCGCCCCCGCCGACCTCGGGACGCGCGGCCCCTTCGACGATGTCCGCACGCTGCTGCGGGACCGGACGGGCTGGGACGACGTGGCCTGGCTGCGCTCGGCCACCGCCCTGCCGCTGCTCGTCGCGGGCATCGACGGCGCGCCCGACGCGCGGCGCGCGCTCGACGCCGGTGCCGACGGCGTCGTCGTCACCGCCCTCGACGCGCTCCCCGAGGTCGCCGAGGCCGTGGCGGGCCGCTGCCCCGTCCTGCTGAGCGGCGGCGTCCGCCGGGGCGCGGACGTCCTCGCGGCGATCGCGTCGGGCGCCGACGCCGTCTTCGCGGGCCGCCCGGTACTCGACGGGCTGCGGGCGGGCGGACGCGCCGGAGTCGCGGAAGCACTGGACGGGCTCGTCGGGGAGTTCGCCGACGCCATGGCCTTCACCGCCACCGCCACGGTCACCGACATCGGCCCCGAGGCGATCCGCACCGGCCCCCGCCGCACGCCCCGGCCGCCGGCCGCGGGGCCACTGCACAAGAGCGAGCTGCACGCCAGCGTGTCCGACCCGGTCCTCGACACGATGACGTTCCTCAACGAGATCACCTCCCGCTACCCCGAGGCGATCTCCTTCGCGCCGGGCCGCCCGTACGACGGCTTCTTCGACAGCGAGCAGATCTTCGGACACCTGCGCAGGTACCTGGACCACCTGGCGGAGCAGGGCAGTTCGCCGCGGCAGGTGCGCACCGCCATGTACCAGTACGGGCCGACGGCGGGCCAGATCCGCGAGATCATCGCCGACTCGCTGCGCGCCGACGAGGACATCGACGTACCCGCCGAGTCCATCGTGGTGACGGTCGGCGCGCAGGAGGCGATGCTCCTCGTGCTGCGCGCCCTCATCTCGGGCCCCGACGACGTCCTCCTCGTCTCCAGCCCCTGCTACGTGGGCATCACCGGCGCGGCCCGGCTCCTCGACGTCGCGGTGACCCCCGTCGACGAGCGCGACGACGGCTTCTCGTGCGCCGACCTCGAAGCGGCGATCGACAGCGAGCGGGCCCGCGGGCGCCGCCCCCGCGCCTTCTACGTCGTACCCGACCACTCCAACCCGTCGGGCACCACCATGGGCCCCCGGGCCCGTGCCGAACTCCTCGAACTCGCGGGCCGCCACGGCATCCTCGTCCTGGAGGACAGCCCCTACCGGCTCGTCAGCCCGGGGACGCCGCTGCCCACCCTGAAGTCGATGGACCAGGGGCACACGGTCGTGCACATCGGCTCGTTCTCCAAGACGGTGTTCCCCGGCGCCCGGGTGGGCTTCGCCATCGCCGACCAGCCCGTCGTGGACGACACGGGCCGCACCGGACTCCTCGCGGACGAACTCGCGAAGATCAAGAGCATGGTGACGGTCAACACCTCGTCACTCAGCCAGGCCGCCGTGGCGGGCGCGCTCCTCGCGGCGGACGGCCGTGTCTCGGAGCTGAACACCGCGGCCGCCGCCTACTACGGCGACGCCATGGCGGCGACGCTCAGGGAGCTCGACCGCCACCTGCCCGCAGAGCGGCGCGAGGCACTCGGCGTGCGCTGGAACGAGCCCACCGGCGGCTTCTTCCTCACCCTTCGCGTGCCGTTCCGCGCGGACAACGCGGCGCTGATCACCTCGGCGCAGGACTTCGGCGTCATCTGGACGCCGATGGCGTACTTCCACCCCGGCGGCGGCGGACCGCACGGCATCCGCCTCTCCACCAGCTACCTCACGCCCGCCCAGATCAGCGAGGGCACGGCGAGGCTCGCGCGCTTCATCGAGGCGCGGAGCGGACGCTGACGTGCGCACGACCGCGGGCAGCGCCGACCTCACGGCCCACCGGCAGAAGGGACAGCACAGTGACCGTCACCAGCGCCATGCGAGCACAGCATCGCAGCAAGCCACGGATGTGGGGGTGGACGTTCCGATGACCGTCGACGTGGCACCACCCGTGCTGCCGCACGACCTCGACGAACCGCGGGCCCCCCGGACCGGGGAGCGCGTACCGCTGACGGCTCCCCGGATGACCGGCGTGGGCACGGCGGTGAGCGCCACCTCCTACTCCCAGCAGGAAGTGCTCGACGCCTTCGGCATCACCGACCCCCGGGTCCGCTCGGTCTTCCTGAACAGCGCGATCGAACGCCGCAACCTCACGCTGCCCGCCGCGGACACCCGCGGCGTACGCGCCCCGGAGTCCCAGGGCGACCTGCTCGACAAGCACAAGGCACTGGCCCTGGACATGGGCGGCGAGGCCCTGCGCGCCTGCCTCAAGGACGCCGGAGCCGACCTCTCCGACCTGCGCCACCTCTGCTGCGTCACCTCCACCGGCTTCCTCACGCCCGGCCTCAGCGCCCTGCTGATCAAGGACCTCGGCATCGACCGGCACTGCGGCAGGGCCGACATCGTCGGCATGGGCTGCAACGCGGGCCTCAACGCCCTCGGCGTGGAGGCCGGCTGGGCGGCGGCGCACCCCGGTGAACTCGCCGTGGTGCTCTGCGTGGAGGCCTGTTCGGCGGCGTACGCGATGGACTCCACGATGCGTACGGCGGTCGTCAACAGCCTCTTCGGCGACGGCGCCGCGGCCGTCGCGCTCCGCGCCGAGCCGGGCGGCGCGGCCCGCGCCGACGGACGGGAGGGCGGCCCGGCCGTCCTGAAGTTCGCGAGCTGCGTCATCCCCGACGCCGTGGACGCGATGCGCTACGACTGGGACCGCGACCTGGGCAGGTTCAGCTTCTTCCTCGACCCGCAGATCCCCTACGTCGTCGGCGCGCACGCCGAGACCGTCGTCGACCGCCTCCTGGCGGGCACCGGCCTGCGCAGGAGCGACATCGGGCACTGGCTGGTGCACTCGGGCGGCAAGAAGGTGATCGACGCCGTCGTGGTCAACCTCGGACTGACCCGCCACGACGTGCGCCACACCGTCGGGGTGCTGCGCGACCACGGCAACGTCTCCAGCGGCTCGTTCCTGTTCTCCTACGAACGCCTCCTGGCAGAGGGCGTCACCCGGCCCGGCGAGTACGGAGTGCTCATGACCATGGGCCCGGGCTCCACGATCGAAACGGCGCTCATCCGATGGTGAGGACGTACGGGACCATGACACCGCACCACACACTGGAACTCGACGGCGGCGAGCCCCTCTCGGCCACGACGGTCAAGGCCGTCGCCGACCTCTGCGACCGGACCGAGGACCGGGGCGCCCCCGGCATCGCGGCCCTCCACGTCACCGGCGCACCCACCGGCGACTGGACCGGCGGCCTGGACGTCACGCTGGTCACCAAGTGGGAGCGCGCCCTGCGCCGCCTGGAACGGCTGCCGGCGGCCACGGCCGCGGCGGCCCGCGGCGACTGCGGCGGCACCGCGCTCGACGCGTTCCTCGCCGCCGACCTGCGCGTGGCGGCCCCGGACACCCGCCTCGTCGTGCCGCGCGACGCGACGGCGACCTGGCCCGGCATGGCCGGCTACCGCCTGGTCCAGCTCGCGGGCGCCGCACGGGTCCGCAAGGCGGTCCTGTTCGGCCGCCCCATCGACGCCGCCGAGGCGCTGTCCCTCGGCCTCGTCGACGAACTGGCCGACGACCCGGAGGCCGCCGTGACGGCCGCCGCCGGACAGCTCGGCGCCCTCTCCGGCCGAGAGGTCGCCATCCGGCGGCAGCTGCTGTTCGACGCCGCCACGACCAGCTTCGAGGACGCGCTCGGCGCCCACCTCGCGGCCTGCGACCGCGCGCTGCGGCACGGGGCCGAACCCCAGGAGGTGCCGGCCCCGTGACGACACTCCTGCCGGGGCACCCCGCACATCCCGCCGCTCCCGGGCGCCCGGACCCCGACGTCCGCGCGGCCTGGGCGGCACTCTCCGCCGAAGCCGTCGCCCGAGTCGGGGAACTGGCGGCGGCCCTGCCCGAACCGCCCGCGCGCGACGCCGCGCAGCGGGCAGAGATCGACGCGGCCAAGGACGCGGCCCGCGCCCTGCGGGCCGCGTTCCTCGACACGTACGCCGACGCCGTGTACGACCGGCTGACCAGGGGCCGCACCCTCACCCCGCGCATCGAGGAACTCCTCGGCGCCGCCGCAACCGAACTGCCGGGCCTGGTGCCCGACGCGGCACTGCTCGCGGCCGAGCGGAGCAGGCCGCAGGCCGCCAAGGAGGGGCACGAGATCGACCAGGGCATCTTCCTGCGGGCGGTGCTCCGCTCGCCGGTCGCGGGCCCGCACCTCCTCGACTCCATGCTCCGGCCGACGCCCCGCGCCCTCTCGCTCCTTGAGGAGTTCACGCGCACCGGCGTCGTGCGGATGGAGTCCGTGCACCTGGAACGGCGCGACGACGGTGCGGCACGGCTGACCCTCTGCCGGAAGGACCGCCTCAACGCCGAGGACGCCCGCCAGGTCGACGACATGGAGACCGCCGTCGACCTCGCCCTGCTCGACCCCGCCGTACGGGTCGGCCTGCTGCGCGGCGGCGAGATGAGCCATCCGCGGTACCGCGGCCGGCGCGTGTTCAGCGCGGGCATCGACCTCAAGGCCCTCGCCTCCGGGGACATCCCGCTCGCCGGCTTCCTGCTCCGGCGCGAACTCGGCTACCTGCACAAGCTCGTACGGGGCGTGCGCACCGACCGCCCCGGCCACTGGCACACCCCCTGCGTGGCCAAGCCGTGGGTCGCCGCCGTCGACGGGTTCGCCATCGGGGGCGGCACGCAGGTCCTCCTGGTCTGCGACCACGTGCTCGCGGCGTCCGACTCCTATCTCAGCCTCCCCGCCGCGAAGGAGGGCATCATCCCCGGCGTCGCCAACCTCCGCCTCACCCGGTACACGGGGCCGCGCCCCGCCCGGCAGGTCATCCTCGGGGGCCGCAGGATCAGGGCGGGCGAACCCGACGCGCGGCTGCTCGTCGACGAGGTCGTGGAACCCGAGGAGATGGACGCCGCCGCCGAACGCGCCCTGGCACGGCTCGACGGCGACGCGGTACTGGCCAACCGCCGCATGCTGAACCTCGCCGAGGAGCCGCCGGACGCGTTCCGCGCGTACATGGCGGAGTTCGCGCTGCACCAGGCCCTCCGCATCTACGGCCAGGACGTCATCGACAAGGTGGGCCGGTTCGGTGCCGACCGGCCGGGCCCGCCCAAGGAAGACGCCACGGCCGGCCACGGATGAGGGGACACCGCGATGCCGATCGCCCGGCTCAACGGGGTCAGGCTCCACTACGACGCGTACGGCACCGGCGAGCCGGTCGTCATGGTGACCGGCACCGGCGCGCCGGGCCGCATGTGGCGCACGCACCAGGTGCCCGCCCTGACGGCGGCGGGGTATCGCGTCATCACCCTCGACAACCGGGGCATCCCGCCCAGCGACCCGTGCTCCGACGGCTTCACCCTCGCCGACATGGCGGCGGACGTCGCCGCCCTGATCGAGAGCCTGGGCGAGGGCGCCTGCCGCGTCGTCGGGTACTCGCTCGGCGCCATCGCCGTCCAGGAACTGCTCCTGGCCCGCCCCGGCCTCGTCCGCGCGGCCGTCCTGATGGCGACCAGCGGACGCACGGACGCGCTGACCGCCGCCATGACGGCGGCCGACAGGGAAGTCTGTGAGGGGGACGGCAAGCTGCCGCCCCGCTTCGCCGCGTACGTGCAGGCCCTCCAGAACCTCTCGCCGCGCACGCTCAACGACGAGGAGCGGCTGCGGGACTGGCTCGCCGTGTTCGAGATGACCGCCGTCGACCGGTCGGGGACGCGCGGCCAGCTCGGACTCCAGCTCATCCCGGACCGGCTCGCGGCCTACCGGCTCATCGACGCCCCGTGCCTGGTCATCGGGTTCCAGGACGACCTCGTCGTCCGCCCGCACCTCTCCCGCGAGGTCGCGGACGCCATTCCCGGCAGTACCTATGCCGAGATCCCCGGATGCGGCCACTACGGCTATCTGGAGAGGCCCGCAGCCGTGAATTCGGCGATCACCGACTTCCTGGCGGGGAAGCGGCCGTGAATTCGCGGCCCGGTACGGCTCGTTCGCATTGTTCAGCGGCAATTGGACGGACTTGTCGGCCCAGTTGCCCCCCCGATAGCGTGAAAACCATCTGCCGACGGAAATGATCGGAGTGGTCATGCCCAACCCGTTCGACGACGAAAACGGCACCTTCCTGGTTCTCGTGAACGACGAGAACCAGCACTCGCTCTGGCCCTCCTTCGCCGAAGTGCCTGCCGGCTGGAAGGCCGTGTTCGGTGAGGACACACGGAAGGCGTGCCTCCTCTACATAGAGGAGAACTGGACGGACATCCGCCCCAAGAGCCTCATCGAGGAGATGGACAAGTACGAAGCCGCCGGCTAGGCGCGCCCGGACCGAAACGACAACGAAAACGGGAGGTTTTCGTGGCCATGATCGGTGGCCCGGGGCCGGTAATCATGAGCGGTATGGGGCCGGACGAGTCGGTTACCAAACAGCGAATCAAGCCCGGCACGGCGAAACGCGTCATCCCCTACACGAAACCGTATCGGCTCAACATCGTCATGCTCCTGGTCATCACCGCGCTCAACGCGGCCAACGTGGTGGCCACCCCCCTTCTGTTCATGTACCTGATCGACAACGGCATCGTCGAGCGGGACACCTCACTGGTCGTGTGGATCTCCGCGGCCGTCGCCGGCATCGCGCTCCTGAGCACCGTGCTCGGCTTCGCCGAAGCCTGGTACTCGGGTCGGATCAGCGAAGGTCTGATCTACGACCTCCGCACCAAGATCTTCGATCACGTACAGCGGCAGCCGCTGGCGTTCTTCACCCGCGCGCAGACCGGATCGCTGGTCAGCAGGCTCAACACCGACGTGGTCGGCGCGCAGCAGGCGGTGACCACGCTGCTGTCCACGGTGGCCTCCGCGGGGCTGACGCTGATCCTCGTCCTGATCACGATGTTCTACCTGTCCTGGGTGGTCACCCTGATCTCCCTGGTGATCATCCCGCTGTTCATCCTGCCGGGGAAGCTCGTCGGCGGGCGGCTCCAGCGGATCATGCGTGAGCACATGCAGGTCAACGCCGAGGTCGGCTCGTTCATGAGCGAGCGCTTCAACGTGACAGGCGCGCTCCTCGCCAAGCTGTACGGCCGCCCCGCGAGCGAGACCGGCGTGTTCTCCGGACTGGCCGCCAAGGGCCGCGACCTCGGGGTCCTGACCGCCGTCTACGGCAAGATGCTCTTCCTGACGATGATGCTGGTCGGCTCGCTGGCCACCGCGCTCGTCTACGGCCTGGGCGGCAGCCTCGTCATCGAGGGCACCTTCCAGATCGGCACCCTGGTGGCGCTCGCCACCCTGCTCACCCGGCTCATGGGGCCCATCAACCAGCTCGCCGGCGCGCAGACGAGCGTGCTGACCGCGCTCGTCAGCTTCGACCGGCTCTTCGAGATCCTCGACCTCAAGCCGCTGATCTCCGAGAAGCCGGACGCCGTGCCCCTGCCCGCCACGAGCGCCGCGGGCACGGCACCGGAGATCGAGTTCGACGGGGTGTCCTTCCGCTACCCGAGGGCCGCCGACGTCTCGCTCGCCTCCCTGGAGTCCATCGCCCTGCCCATGCAGGAACGCGCGCAGAACACCTGGACCCTGAGCGACCTGAACTTCACCGCGCCCGCGGGCAAGCTCACCGCGCTCGTCGGCCCGTCCGGCGCGGGCAAGACCACGATCACCCATCTGGTGCCGCGGCTGTACGACCCGGTCGAGGGCGCCATCAGGATCGGCGGCAGCGACATCCGCGACGTGACGCTGAAGTCGCTGAACGACACCGTCGGCATGGTCACGCAGGACGCGCACCTCTTCCACGCGACGATCCGCGACAACCTGACCTACGCACGCCCCGACGCCACCGAGCAGGACCTGGTCGAGGCGTGCAAGGCGGCGCAGATCTGGGACCTGATCGAGAGCCTGCCGGACGGCTTCGACACCGTGGTCGGCGACCGCGGGTACCGGTTCTCCGGGGGCGAGAAGCAGCGCGTGGCCATGGCCAGGCTGCTGCTCAAGGCCCCGCCCATCGTGGTGCTCGACGAGGCGACCGCACACCTGGACTCCGAGTCCGAGGCGGCGCTGCAGCGGGCCCTGAAGACCGCGCTGAAGGGGCGCACCTCGCTGGTGATCGCCCACCGCCTGTCCACGATCCGCGACGCCGACCAGATCCTCGTCATCGACCAGGGCAGGGTGCAGGAACGCGGCACCCACGAGGAACTGATGGCACTCGACGGGCTGTACGCGGAGCTGTACCGCACGCAGTTCTCCCGTCAGCCCGCGGAGAACGGCGCGGCGCCGGCGCACGGGTCCGAGAACGGCGCGGCACCGGTGCCCGAACCGGTCGGCGGCCCGCCGGGCGGCCCGCCCGGCACCATGTTCACGGCCGGTCCTGGCAGCCCCGGCGGCCCGGGCGGACCGGGCATGTTCATCGCCCCGGGCGGCCCCGGCGGTCCTGGCCCCGGCCCCGTCAGGCACGGCGGCGGACCACCCGGCCACGGACCGCACGGTCCCGGACCGCACGGCCCAGGACCGGGCCCGGGGGGACCACCACCCGGCCACGGGTGAGAGCCGACGGCATCCGCGACGCGCACGACGGCGTCGCGGATGCCGGGCGTCCGGGCCGCTTCCGGGGAGGCACGCCGTGAGTCGCGCTGTGAGTCGCGCGGAGGCGGCCCCCCGCTCGCCCGCCGGGAGTAGCCTGACAAGCGTCTGTGTGCCGCGACGCACCAAGCGGGGGTGGGCCAATGAAGGCGCTGCGCGAGGCGGCCACACGCGCCGAGAGGTCGGGAGCGACGGTCGCGGGACGCTTCCCGCTCCTGACGCGCCTGATGCCCCGCCGGGTCCGCGTGCGGCTGACCCTCCTGTACGGGGGGCTGTTCGTCCTCTCCGGCGCCGTCCTGCTGACCATCACGTACGTCCTGGTCAACCGCTCGAACGGCATGTTCGTCTTCAGCCGCGACCCGTCAGGGCCCTCGGGCGCCCGCATGTACACGGGCGACGGCACGTCGACCGTCCTCGACCGCTTCGCCGAGGCGCAGCGCAGGCAGGCGCAGCGCCAGCACGCACTGGAGATGAACCGCCTCCTGATCGAGTCGGGCATCGCCCTGGCGATCATGTCGGTCATCGCCATCGGCCTCGGCTGGTTCGTCGCGGGGCGGGTGCTGCGCCCGCTGCGCACGATGACCTCCACCATCCAGCGGATCTCCGCGGACAACGTCCACGAACGGCTGGCCGTCGAGGGCCCCGCCGACGAGCTCAAGGGCCTCGCGGACACCGTCGACGGACTGCTCGGCCGGCTGGAGGGGGCGCTCGACTCCCACAAACGCTTCGTCGCCAACGCCGCCCATGAACTGCGGACGCCGTTGACCGTCGAACACGCGCTGCTTGAGGAGTCGTTGATAGACCGCGACGCCACCGTCGAGTCGTTCCGGTCCAACTTCGAGCGGCTGCTCGTGCTGAGCGAGCAGCAGGCGCGGCTCCTGGAGTCGCTGCTGACCCTGTCGAGCAGCGAACGCGGCCTCGACCACCGCGAACCCATCGACCTGGCCGAACTGGCCGGGAAGGCGGTGCTCGGCTGCCGCGGGCGGACGGAGGCGTTCGGGCCGCGCGTGGACACGGCGACCGAACGCGCGGCCACCTTCGGCGACAGCGCGCTGGTCGAACGCCTGGTGGCCAACCTCCTGGACAACGCCATCGGCTACAACGTGCCGGACGGATGGGTGAAGGTCGTCACCCGCGTCGAGGGCGAGCACGCCGTCGTACGGGTCATCAACTCGGGCAAGGTGGTCCCGCCGGACCGGGTGGGCCGCCTCTTCGAACCGTTCCAGCGGCTCGACCGCACCGCGGGAGACGGACACCACGGCCTCGGCCTGTCGATCGTGCGCTCCATCGCCGCCGCCCACGGCGCGACCGTGACGGCCCACGCCCGGTCCGTGGGCGGCCTCGTCGTGGAGGTCTCCTTCCCGCTGCGGACGGCCTCCCGCCCGTCGGCCCGGCACCACAACGCCCCGCCCCGGCTGCCCCAGGCCGCCTCCGGCTGACGCGCCCGGCGCCGCCACCGTGGACGGTCGCCTCGATTCCCCTCCCGCCATAGCATCGAATTCACCGTGCTTTTGACGCACCCGCCCCGTGTCCAAGTGCGCGGAACGCACAGTTGGACGGCCCGGGACCGGAAAAGCCGACGCGGTGCGCGCGGCGAGGGGGAATGATGAACGGCA
This sequence comes from Streptomyces sp. NPDC050703, assembly GCF_040654435.1. NCBI lineage: Bacteria > Bacillati > Actinomycetota > Actinomycetes > Kitasatosporales > Streptomycetaceae > Streptomyces > Streptomyces sp. NPDC050703. The sequence continues at coordinate 3,138 of NZ_JBFAHX010000031.1, read as the reverse complement.
CAACTGGTCGCACTCTGCCCCTACTCGATTCCCAGGAAGGAATCTGGCTGGCGCAGCGTGCAGAGGGTTCCGGCCGTATGTACGGCGTCGGTCAGTACATCGAGATATCGGGACCGGTGGACGCGCACCTGTGCGAGCGCGCATTACGTCATGTGGTCGCCGAGACGCAGACCCTGCACGCGCGCTTCACCGAGGACGGCGAAAGGGCCGCGCAATTCCTCGCCCCCGGCGAACTCCCCGCGCCGCTGCTCCTTTCCGTGGACCTCGGCGCCGAGGACGACCCCGGCGCGGCAGCGGAAGAACGGATGCGCGCGGAACTGCGCCAGGAGGGCGGCCCGCATTCCGGCCGTCCCTTCTCCTTCCTTCTCTTCCGGCTCGCTCCCGACCGGCACATCTGGTTCCAGCGCTACGACCACCTGATGATGGACGTCTTCGGCTGCTCCCTCGTCTCCCGCCGCCTCGCGGACGTCTACACGGCGCTGCTGCGCGGGCGGTCCCCGGAACCGGCGGGACACGCCTCGCTCACCGAGCTGCTCGCCGAGGATTCCGCGTACCGCGCCTCCGAGCGGTACGCCGACGACCGGCGGTACTGGCTCGACCGCTTCGCCGACCGCCCGGACCCCACCGCCGTCCCCGGACACGGCCCGGCGCCACGGCCGGAGAGCGGTCGGGACGGCACACAGGAGGTGCTGCGCGAGACGGGCCACCTGCCGCCGGACGCCGTGGGGGCGCTGCGCGCGGCGGCCGACCGCGCCGGGGTGAGCTGGCCGAGGCTCGTCGTCGCGGCGTTCGCGGCCTTCACGGGACGCATGACGGGAGCGGACGAAGCCGTCCTGAGCCTCCCGGTCACCGGCCGCGCGGGTGCCCTGGCGCGGCGCACCCCCTGCACCATGGCCAACCTGCTCCCCGTGCGGCTGCCCGCGACCGCGGGCACGAGCCTGCTCGACCTGGCGCGGGCGGCGGGGCGCGAGATCGGCGACGCCCTCGCCCACCAGGGCTACCGGGGGGAGCGGCTGCGCCGCGAACTCGGCTGGCCGACGGGTGACCGCTGGCACTTCGGCCCCTCCGTCAACGTCCTGCCGACGGCCGGCGAGAGCCTCTGGTTCGGCGAGCACCGGGGCACCGTCCGGGACCTGTCGACCCGGCGCGTCGAGGACTTCGGCGTGCTGGTGAGCCGCTGGTCCGAGGACGAGGGCATGCCGGTCGTCCTCGAAGCCAACCCCGCGCTGTACGACCGCGCCTGGCTCCGGGCGGCGCACCGGTCGTTCCTGACCTTCCTGGCGAGGGCGGTGGCCGACCCCTCGGCGCCGGTGGGCCGCGTCGACACGGTGGACACGGCCGAACATGACGCCCTGGTGACGGCGTGGAACGCCACCGGGCGGCCGGTGGCGGCGGACTCGGTGCCCGCCCTCCTCGCCCGCCACCTCCCGTGGTCGATGGACGCGGTGGCGATCACCGACGGCGAACGGACGCTGACCTATGGGGAGTTGGACGCCGCGGCGGGCCGCCTCGCGTCATACCTGACGGGCGCCGGGGTGCGCCGCGGGGACCGGGTCGCCGTGGTGATGGAACGCTCCGCCGAGCTGATCGTCACGCTCCTCGCGGTGTGGCGGGCGGGCGCGGCGTTCGTGCCGGTGGACGTGGAGTACCCCGCCGAGCGGGTGGCGTTCCTGCTGGCCGACTCGGACCCGGCGGCGGTGGTGTGCACCGCGGCGCACCGCCACGTGCTGCCCGCGGGCCGGGCGGCGGAACCGGTGGTGCTCGACGACCCCGCCGTACGGAAGGCCGTCGCCGCCTGCCGGATCGACGGCCCCGCGCTTCCGGTCCCGCTGGGCGCGCACGACCTGGCGTACGTGATGTACACCTCGGGCTCGTCGGGCGTGCCGAAGGGCGTGGCGGTGCCGCACGGGGGCGTCGCGGCGCTGGTCGGCTCCCACGCGGGGTGGCCGGTGGGCACGGGCGACGCGGTGCTCATGCACGCGCCGCACGCCTTCGACGTGGCGCTGTTCGAGGTGTGGGTGCCGCTGGCCGCGGGCGGCCGGGTCGTGATCGCCGGGCCCGGAGTGGTGGACGCGGCCCGCGTCCGCGCGGCGGTCGCGGAGGGGGTGACGGCGCTGCACGTCACGGCGGGCATGTTCCGGGTGCTGGCGGAGGAGTCCCCGGAGTGCTTCACGGGCCTCGCCGAGGTGCTGACGGGCGGCGACGTGGTGCCGCCGGGTGCGGTGGCGCGCGTACGGGAGGCGTGCCCGCGGGTGGCGGTGCGGCATCTGTACGGCCCGACGGAGATCACCCTCTGCGCGACCTGGCACGCGCTGCCGGCGGGCGCGGCGAGCGGCCAGACACTGCCGATCGGCCGCCCCCTGACCAACCGTCAGGTGTACGTCCTCGACGCCGCGCTCCGGCCCGCACCGGCCGGCGTGGTGGGTGAGCTGTACGTGGCGGGAGCGGGCCTCGCGCGAGGCTATCCGGGCCGCCCGGGGCTGACGGCGGAGCGGTTCGTGGCGTGCCCGTTCGGCGCGGGCGGGCGGATGTACCGCACCGGTGACCTGGCGCGCTGGACGCCCGACGGCGAACTGCTGTTCGTGGGCCGCGCGGACGAGCAGGTGAAGGTCCGCGGCTTCCGGGTGGAGCCGGGCGAGGTCGAGGCGGCCCTCGCCGCACACGAAGAGGTGGCCCAGGCCGTCGTGGTGGCCCGCGACGACGGCGGCACCGGCGGCGACAAGCGGCTGATCGGCTACGCCGTACCCGACGGGGCCCGCGATCCGGACCCCCGGCTGCTCCGTGAGCACGTGGCCGGGCTGCTCCCGGAGTACATGGTCCCGGCGGCGGTGGTCGTCCTCGACGCGCTGCCCCTCACCGCCAACGGCAAGCTCGACAGGGCCGCCCTGCCCTCACCCGACTTCACGGGCGGCACGGAGGCCGGCCGCGCCCCCGCGACGCCGGTGGAGGACGTGCTCTGCGGCCTGTTCGGCGAGGTCCTGGGCCTGGACCGGGTCGGCGCCGACGTGTCGTTCTTCCGGCTGGGCGGCGACTCCCTCCTGGGCATGCGGCTGATCGCGCGGGTGCGGGCCGTGTTCGACGTGGAGGTGGGGATCGGGGAGTTGTTCGGCGCGCCGTCGGTGGCGGGGCTGGCGGGGG